>JASFNY010000174.1:0-4921 GCA_050116795.1 Thiohalophilus sp. | reverse complement strand
GTTCAGTTCCGGCAGAACCACACCCACGGCCTTGGCCGCACCGGTGGAAGACGGAATGATGTTTTCCAGGATACCGCGGCCACCGCGCCAGTCTTTCATGGACGGACCATCAACAGTCTTCTGGGTAGCAGTAGCGGCATGCACGGTAGTCATCAGGCCACGCTTGATGCCCCACTTGTCGTTCAGAACCTTGGCGATCGGTGCCAGACAGTTGGTGGTGCAGCTTGCGGCGGAAACGATAGCCTGACCGGCATACTCGCTGTGGTTAACACCGTAAACGAACATCGGAGTGCCGTCCTTTGAAGGTGCTGACATTACGACCTTCTTGGCACCGGCATCGATGTGCTTCTGTGCGGTTTCTTCGGTCAGGAACAGGCCAGTGGATTCAACCACGATGTCTGCACCCACATCACCCCACTTGAGGGCAGCCGGATCACGTTCTGCAGTCAGGCGGATCTTCTTGCCGTCGACGATCAGGTTATTGCCGTCGACCTTGATGTCGCCATCAAAGCGGCCATGCACAGAGTCATAGCGCAGCATGTAGGCCAGATAATCAGGATCCAGCAGATCGTTGATACCAACGACTTCGATGTTATCGAAGTCTTTTGCTACGGCACGGAATACCATACGGCCGATACGACCAAAACCGTTAATACCGATTTTAATTGACATGTTTCTTTCTCCCTCGACTTTATAATATTAAATGCGGAACTGTTACAGCACGTCTTCAACGGCCTTGGCAACGTTGTCGACGGTAAATCCGAAGTATTCAAACAGCTTGCCTGCCGGTGCGGACTCACCAAAGCGGTTAATGCCCACAACCTTGCCGTTCAAACCGGCATACTTGTACCAGCCGTCGGTGACACCGGCTTCAACTACCACGCGCGCGGTCACGGAAGACGGAATCACAGATTCGCGATAAGCGTCATCCTGGGCTTCAAACACATCAACACAAGGCATGGAAACCACGCGGATCTTCTTTCCGGACAATTTTTCAGCGGCGCCCATCGCCAGCGCAACTTCCGAACCGGTGGCGATAATGATCGCGTCGGGCGTGCCATCGCAGTCCTTCAGGATGTAACCGCCACGCGCAATGTTTGCGATCTGCTCGTCGCTACGCTCCTGGTGCGGCAAACCCTGGCGGCTGAAAATCAGACAACTCGGACCATCCTTGCGTTCCACGGCGGCTTTCCAGGCCACGGCGGTTTCAACGGTATCGCAGGGACGCCAGACAGACATGTTCGGCATCAGTCGCAGTGTGGCGATCTGCTCAACCGGCTGATGGGTCGGGCCGTCTTCACCCAGACCGATAGAGTCATGGGTATAGACGAACAGGGTCGGAATACGCATAAGCGCTGCCATGCGCAATGCGTTACGTGCGTATTCGGAGAACATCAGGAAGGTACCGCCGAACGGCTTGAAGCCACCGTGCAGGGTAATGCCGTTCATAATGGCAGACATACCGAACTCACGCACACCATAGGAGATGTAGTTACCATCGGCCACGGTATTGGTGATTTGCTTGGCATCCGGCCAGGAAGTGTTGTTGGACGGCGTCAGGTCCGCAGAACCGCCGATGAATTCCGGCAGCACCTTGGCAAAGGCCTTGATGGCATTACCTGAAGCCTTACGAGTCGGGTCAGAGGCACCGGCTTCGGCACTGCTCTTGATAAACTCGTTGGCCACGTCCTGCCAGTTACCCGGCAGTTCCCCTTTCATGCGGCGTTCAAATTCGGCCGCCAACTCCGGATGATCCTTTTTATAGGCATCGAACTTCTTGTTCCACTCGGCCTCGGCCTGCTTGCCCTTATCCTTGGCGTCCCAGCCGGCATAGATCTCATCCGGAATCACGAACGGATCATACTTCCAGCCGATGTTCTCACGAGTGGCTTTGACTTCGTCCTCACCCAGCGGGGCGCCGTGGCAATCATGGCTGCCGCACAGGTTGGGCGCACCGTAACCGATGGTGGTCTTGGCGCAGATCAGGCTCGGTTTATCGTTGACCGATTTGGCTTCGTGAATCGCCTTGGCCACTGAATCGGCATCGTGACCGTCGACATCACGAACAACGTGCCAGCCATAGGCCTCGAAACGTTTCGGCGTGTCGTCGGTGAACCAGGTATCGACGTGACCATCGATAGAGATACCGTTGTCATCCCAGAAGGCGATCAGCTTGCCCAGGCCGAGTGTACCAGCCAGAGCACAGGATTCATGCGAGATACCTTCCATCATGCAGCCGTCACCCATAAATACATAGGTGTAATGATCAACGATGTGGTGACCATCGCGGTTGAACTGGGCCCCCAGCGTGCGCTCGGCCAGTGCCATGCCCACTGCATTGGTGATGCCCTGTCCCAGCGGACCGGTAGTGGTTTCAACACCGGCGGTATAACCGTATTCGGGATGACCAGGAGTCTTGGAGTGCAGCTGACGGAAATTCTTCAGCTCTTCCATGGGCAGGTCATAACCGGTCAGATGCAACAGGGAATAAATCAGCATCGAACCATGACCGTTGGAGAGCACGAAG
The DNA here is from genome assembly GCA_050116795.1 of Thiohalophilus sp. Classification (GTDB taxonomy): domain Bacteria; phylum Pseudomonadota; class Gammaproteobacteria; order UBA6429; family Thiohalophilaceae; genus Thiohalophilus. The sequence goes on along the minus strand of JASFNY010000174.1, from coordinate 2,394 downwards.
CGATCCCGGTCATACCAGTTCGGGTTGGACGGGTTATGCTGCAAGAAGTCGTTCCACAGGACTTCGGCGATATCGGCCATGCCCATGGGCGCGCCCGGATGGCCGGAATTGGCCTTTTGCACCGCGTCCATACTCAGGGCGCGTATTGCATTGGCGAGATCTTTACGAGATGCCATAAAATTTCCCTCGGTTCATTAATTGTCAAAATTCTTTCAGCGTCCACTGCCAGTGGAGAAGCATTCACTGCGCGTCGTTTCGTCAGAAATGAAGGCTCCACTCGCGCCGACAATGCGGCGCGTCAAAATTCGGGTGCTTGCTTCCGTCGGGATTACCGTAATGATGGAAGTCGGTATTACTTGTCTCAGGCCAGGTTAAATGCCTGAAAATGCCGCGTCGCCTTCCTCCCGGTTTAACGAGGGCGGGATTTTCCCATTTTTTACCTGCACCGGGCAAGCGCCAGGGACCGCCTTCGGTCGAATGAAGACGCTGGCTTATGGGTCAAATAGTGAATTTTATTGGCAAAATCGGCACTTTTCGCCTCAGACGTCCTGTTTCCACTTGATGGAGCAGCCCATGCTGGGAATCTGCTCGGCCGGGCCCTGGCCTGTTTCGGCAATCTCGACCATGGCCTCGAGCAGGTCCCGCCGGACGTCCGCCGGCGCGGTCTCCTTGCGACTGGCGTCGAAACGGCCCCGGTACTGGAGCTGCAGGTCAGCATTGTAGCCGAAAAAGTCGGGGGTACAGACCGCCCCGTAGGCCCTGGCCACCTCTTGACTCTCATCCATTAAATAAGGAAACGGAAAATCATACTCGGCGGCCACCTTCTGCATGTTTTCGAAGGAATCTTCCTCATATTCTGTGGGGTCATTGGCCATGATGGCCACGGTGTTGATCCCGTGCTTGTCTCGCAGCTCGCGGGTATCCCGCACCAGCCGCTCCCGTATGGCCTTCACATAGGGGCAGTGGTTGCAGATGAACATGACCAGCAGGCCGTTTTCTCCCCGGCATTTTTCCAGGGTCCAGGTCTGACCATCCACACCGGGCAGGGAAAAATCCACCGCCGGGGTGCCGAAATCGCATACCGGTGTCTCCAGGCTGACCATATTCTGACTCCTTAAATAATATGCCGTACAAATATTCAATGAAGGACGGAAATGACCCGTGTTGCCAGGCAACGGGTCGATTCACATCATGGTCCACGGGGTGACTAACCTAACATAATCAGGGAGGACTTCAATCTGAAAACAGGGGGCTGGCCCGGCAGGAGTTACGACCGACAGGCCGCTGGCCGGTTAACTTTGATTACCTGCTTTTTCCAGGTCTTTTTTGTCTCGCTTGACTGGTGTATCAGAACCGACCATCGGCACACAGGGTTCACGCAAATTGGTTTTCAAAAGAGAAGCTGCCTCGTTGGCCCGTAACGGGATACTGAAAATGTAACCCTGTATCTCATCACAGTCATATTTGTATAACTGATCAAGCTGCTCGTAGGTTTCCACACCCTCCGCCACCATGGTCAAGCCGAAGCGCCGGGCCATCTCGGAGATCGTCGAAACCAACATCTGATCATGATTGTCATGCGCAAGATCGGTGATAAACGCCCGATCAATCTTCAGAGTATCAACATGGAAATATTTCAAATAACCCAGTGAGGAATAACCGGTACCGAAATCATCGATCGACAGGTGGACACCTATATCCTTCAACTTGACCAACATCGTCTTGGTCATTTCCAGGTTTTCCATGATGGCGGTTTCGGTAATTTCCAGTTCCAGCCAATCGGGCTGCGCACCGCTCTCTGCAAGAATATCATTGATCTTGTGGTCCAGTGTTTCATCAAGGAGTTGCTTGGTTGACATATTGACCGATATACGGATATTACCTAACCCTTCCTGTCGCCATTCAGTAATCTGTCGACAGGATTCACGTAAGACCCACTCACCAATCTCTATGATGATACCGCTGTCCTCAGCCATCGGAACAAACATATCCGGACTGACCGGTCCAAGTTCGGGGTGTTCCCAACGCAACAGGGCCTCCAAAGAAGTGATCCGACCCGATTGCAAATCAATACGTGGCTGATAAACCAGGTGGAACTCGTTATTGTCGATGGCCTGTGACAATTTGCTTTCAATTTTGAACGCCTGGGCAGCAGCATTTTGAATCTCATCATTATAAAACTGCAGATGGTTGCGCCCATGGCGTGATGCTTCACCCAATGCCATCGCAGCCTTGTTCATCAGATCCTCAACATGGGTACTGTGCTGAGGAAAAATACTGACGCCGACACTGCATGTGACCAGCACCTCTTGTCCGGAAACGGTTATCGGTTTGGAGACCAGCCCCATCAAACGGCGCGCAACACTGGAGATTTCTTCTTCATCATGCAAGTTA
>JASFNY010000173.1:0-4926 GCA_050116795.1 Thiohalophilus sp. | reverse complement strand
TACCACGATCGCACGCATTTCCTCTTCACCGGGTCTCTTGATGCCATCACGTTAACAATGAAAGGCACCGGGATCCTGGCAAGTGATTTGCCATTACTGGAAACCCAATTGGCAAGCAATAATGATATCCAGATCTATCCGGTAAGAAAAAACATAGAACAAAGGACCAGCCAGAGTAAGCTGACCAGTCAGGTGACTTATCAGGTCCCGGTATCAGCTCAATCGAGTGGCCTCGTGATGCTGCCGGTGATACGACTTGCCTATTTTGATCCACAACAGGGCAAACTTGTTAGCCAACAGCCTGATAATATCCGTGTCTACGCCATCAATCGGCCACTGCTATATATCCTGTCGATACTTGCTCTTGTTGGCATCGGGTTGTTTGGCAAGGCCTTTATACCGTCGTCGATCAGGTATCTACGAGGACGAATTGATTGTATTCGGATATTGTCGCAATTGCCAAATGTGGAAAGCGGCGAAAAGCTCACTCTGTTGCTTCGCGAACAGGCAACCATTGAAGGCTGGTCACATAATCTCACTCTGTTGCAATGGCAGAAATTCTGGCGGCAGGCCTATGGCCGCAGTCCATGGCTGGATGAAGCGGTGGAAAATCTGAACCATTATCGTTATGCCGACGAGCCATTGGATCTGCCCCGAACGAAGAAACAATTTCTCCGAATTATGTCCCGCAGCCATCCCCTGCTCTATCGTCTGGCCCGGGTCAGGCAAAAGTGCCTCAGCACATAGTAAACCATGCAGACACTCTGCATCCTGTCATTGCTTTCGTGTAACGGGTCGATTGTATAATGAAGCGAAACAAACCGGTGCCGCTGATGAGCAATCAAACCAAGAGATCCAGTTCGCCTTCACACGCGGCTCAAAATGACGCGTGGCATACGCTCTCCGCAGAGGAAATCTTTAAACACTTCGAGGTAACCGAGTCAGGCCTGGATGAGACCGAGGCGAAAAGTCGTCTCACAACTTACGGCGAGAACAGGCTTAAGATTAACCAGGCCGAAAGTGCCTGGCGACGTATGTTACGCCAATTTCACAATCTTTTGATCTACGTCCTGGTTGGTGCCGGGATGGTCACTCTTGGTCTCGGACACTGGGTAGACAGCGGGGTGATCTTTGGTGTCGTGATCATCAATGCCTTGATCGGATTCATTCAGGAAGGCAAGGCACAAAAAGCCCTCGCCGCCATTCAGCATTTATTGACTCGTGAAGCCCGCGTGCGTCGGGGCGGGAACCTGAAAACAATTGACGCGGGATTGCTCGTCCCTGGGGACATCGTGGTCCTGCAATCAGGTGACAAGATACCTGCTGACATGCGGCTGTTTCGCGCCCGCCAGTTACGTATCGACGAATCCTTGTTGACCGGCGAATCGTCACCGGTAGAAAAAAATATGACAGCGACCCTTCCTGATAGCCTGCTGGCTGATCGCAGTGGCATGGCCTATTCCGGGACACTGGTAACTTATGGCCAGGGCGCCGGTATTGTTGTCGCTACCGGCAATGAGACTGAAGTTGGTCGCATCAGTGACATGCTGCGCACTGTGACAACGCTGACGACACCCCTGCTACGCAAAATTGCGGAATTTTCCCGCTGGTTAACCGCTGCCATCCTGGTAATTGCTGTTGTGACCTTCCTGTTCGGAGTTGTGGTGAATGAATTCACCCCCGCAGAAATGTTTCTTGCCGCGGTCGGTCTGGCTGTGGCGGCGATTCCTGAAGGACTGCCAGCGATCATGACCATCACCCTGGCAATCGGCGTCCAGCGCATGGCCCAACGCAACGCGATAATCCGGAGACTTCCGGCTGTCGAAACGCTAGGCTCTGTTACCGTTATCTGCTCCGACAAAACCGGGACCCTGACACAGAATGCAATGACTGCCCGCAGTGTGGCAACTGCATCTCATGTCTATGAAATCACCGGCAATGGTTATGATCCTCACGGTGACTTTCTCTCAGGGGATGAAATTGTCGAAGTGGAATCGGCACCGATACTGTCGGAGTTATGCAGGGCCGCCCTCCTTTGCAATGATGCAAGAATTCACAAGTCAGGTGATGATTGGCATTTGCATGGCGATCCGACTGAAGGAGCCCTCGTGGTCATGGCCATGAAAGCCGGTCTCGATCCAGCTTATCAAAACGAGGAATGGCCGCGTAGCGATACCATACCTTTCGAATCAGAGCATCGCTTTATGGCTACGTTGCATCACGATCATGCCGGTCATGGTTTTGTCTATATCAAGGGCGCTCCGGAACAGATACTGGCCATGAGTAGCCATCAAAGACATTATGGAGAGACTGAACCACTGGACAAGTCCTATTGGCATGAGCAAATGCATAAGATGGCGGAAAACGGTCAACGTGTACTCGCGATCGCCTTCAGTGAGCGAGACAGTAATCACCGGGAACTTGAATTTTCTGATGTCGAAGCGGGTTTGACCCTGCTCGGTTTAATCGGGATCATCGATCCACCTCGTGACGAGGCGATTGAAGCTGTACATCAATGTCATCTCGCCGGCATACAAATCAAAATGATCACAGGAGACCATGCTGCAACCGCGCTGTCAATTGCTCGCACCATGGGTATTGCCGGCCCTGAGAGTGAAGTGCTGACCGGTGCTGACCTCGCCGATATGCAGGACAGTAGGCTTGTACAGAAGCAGGTCCAGAATACCGACGTTTTTGCCCGGGTCAGTCCTGAACAGAAATTGCGACTCGTCGAGGCGCTGCAGGAGGAGCATCACGTAGTCGCAATGACCGGTGACGGAGTAAATGATGCCCCGGCGCTGAAGCGAGCCGATGTGGGCATTGCTATGGGTAAAAAAGGCACCGAGGTTGCCCGCGAAGCGGCAGAAATGGTGCTGGCGGATGATAATTTCGCTTCCATCGCACAAGCCATCAGGGAAGGTCGTGTTGTTTACGATAATCTAAAGAAGTCTATTATGTTTATTCTGCCGACCAATGGTGGTGAGGCGCTGACACTGATGGCGGCTATTTTTCTGGGTAAACTTCTGCCTATCACACCGGTGCAGATTTTGTGGATTAATATGGTAACGGCAGTGACCCTGGCGTTAGCACTTGCCTTTGAACCGGCAGAAGGCCAAGTGATGTCTCGCCCTCCCCGCGATCCTGCTGAACCTGTGTTTACACCGTTTCTTATATGGCGGATTATTTTCGTGTCTTGTATTTTGGCAACAGGGACATTCGGACTGTTCCTATGGGAGCGGATGCACGGTACCGGTATCGATGAGGCCAGAACATTGGCAGTAAATATCCTGGTAATGTTTGAAATATTCTATCTGCTTAATGCCCGATTCTTACTGCAAAATTCCCTGTCGTGGAACATCATCTTCCAGAATCGCTACGTCCTGTATGCGATCGGCATGCTGGTTGTTCTTCAGTTGTTAATGACATACTGGTCACCGTTGCAACTCCTGTTCTCCACTACACCACTGACACTTGAGGATTGGGGAAGGATCGCCCTGATCGGCTCATCGGTTTTGTTTATCGTGGAATTGGAAAAATGGGTAATACGCAGGTGGTTTGCAGACAAGAACATAAGATAAGAAAGTGATCGTCAGCCAAAATTATTTACAGCGTATTCAAGTCGCGCGGAAAGATCTGTCAATTTTCCATGATCAAGTTCAACTTTTTCCAGTCGGTGTAACAGTCCTTGCTGATTAGCAATTTGTATGTTTAAACCGGGTCGTGCATTTATCTCCAGCATCAGCGGACCTCTGTCCCTGTCCAGTACGATATCGACGCCCAGATATCCGAGCCTGGTTAGTTCATAACATCGTGAAGCAAGCTCAAGCAGATGCGGCCATTGCGGGAGTTGTATACCGCTGATTTCAACACCGGTATCAGGATGTTCGCTGATCGTGGAATTTCGCCAAACTGCATAATTCGTCACTCCGGACGCTATATTAATACCGACACCTATTGCACCCTGATGAAGATTTGCCTTGCCATCTGATAATTGGGTCGGTAATCGGACCATAGCCATGACCGGTACACCGAGGAAGACTATGATGCGAATATCCGGAACACCGAGATAACTGATATCGTTGAATATAGGATCAAACTTGACGCGGTATTCGATCAGCGCCTTGTCTGGATGACCACCCAGGCTATACATGCCACTGAGTATATTTGACAAATGATGGGTTACTTGCCCGTTACTAAGCAATGTCCCGCTGATCTTACGATAAAGTTGCTTTCGTCTGCCGGCAATAACAAGGATCCCGTCACCACCACTGCCACGTGACGGCTTGATAACAAAATCCTGGTATTCTGCAAGTTTTTCATGAACATGATGTGCTTCATATTCTGTTTCGATTACCTGATAGAGCTCAGGGACTGCGATACCGGCTTTTTGTGCCAGTAATTTCGTCTGGTATTTATCATCAACCAGCGGGTAAAGTCGTCGCGGATTATGCTTAAGCGTATAATCCGCATTACGCTGGTTAATACCAAGTATACCGGCTCTTTTAAGCTCTGCACTGCATCTGAACGGGTTAAACATTTTTATAAAATGCCTTGAAGCGTATCAATTCAAACAACCGGTAACCCGTATACCTCCCGAGCAGCAGCATTGTAGCCAGTACAATCAGCAGAAGCTCCGGGAAAGTAAATATAATATGTATCAATATTGAGTTGGTGATCAGCAAATAAGCCAGCGCAGCGACAAGAAGACTCCCCAGCCCTTGCTGAATAGCCTCGTACGCTCCCCGCTCTTCCCAGACGATCGACATTCGTTCGATAGTCATGGCCAGTATGACCATGGGGAACAAGGCGACGGAAAGTCCGCGTTCTATCTCTATCTTGTTACTGAGGACACTGATGACCATCATCAGCAGAATGACAATCGTCAATACAGACGCCAGACGGGGAACCAGCAACAGCTTCAGGTTT
>JASFNY010000172.1:0-4931 GCA_050116795.1 Thiohalophilus sp. | reverse complement strand
CAGTTTGCCGACATGGACTGTAGTCAATGAATTACGTCTGGACAAACAACGTGACTCGCGTCTACTTAAAGCCAGCCTGGTGCTGGTGACGTTCCAGAAACAATCCGGCGGAGCGAGCGAATGAATTCAAGGATGAAACTAATGCTGGCTGGTGTGGCGGTACTGGTGCTTGTTAATCTCTGGCGCTGGTGGCCACAGGATGCAGAAAAGCCAGCGACACAAACTCGTGCGCAGGTAACGCAGAGCCAGGCTCTTGAGCTGAGGCTGGTTGGATATAATCCCGATGCCGGAAAGGAAATCACGATTCGCCGGGACCTGTTCTTTCCCGTGGATGAGGCGACAGATAAAGTTGCCAGAGAGGAAACGACATCGCGTAAACCTGTACGAACTCAAGAAAACTCTCAACGGGAAAGGATCCTGCGAGAACTGGAGAAATATAAACTGGTTGGAATCCTCTCTCGCCATGGTACACGGCAGGGATTCCTGATGCGGGATGAGGAAAATTTCAGTGTCAAGCAGGGTGATCGCCTGGAAAACCGGTATAGTGTCGAAGAGATTACGCTGACAAGCGTCACTCTCAGTGACCCGGCAAGCCGGGTATCACGCAAGATAGAGTTAAAATAAGAAATGATAAAAATCAATCTGCAAAGTATTGTTTGGCTGCTCATGACAGTGTTGTTGTTGAGCGGCTGTGCGACATCCCTCGACCAAAGTATCAGCAAGGCCGAGGAATATATCAATCAGGATGAATGGAGCAAGGCGGTTATCGAATACCGCAAGGCCCTGAACCGGAACCCCGGCAACGTCAATCTGAAATCCCGCCTGCAACAGACAGAGATGCAGGCCGCCGATTACTATTACCATCAGGGTCGTGAAAGGCTTGAGCAGGGTGATCTTGACGGTGCGATTGTCCAGTTCCAGCAGGGGCTGGTAGCCAAGCCGCGGCACAGCAAGCTGACGCATATCATGCAGGAGACCCTGTCACATAAAGAGGCCAACGAGCTGTATACAGATGCCCTGCGAAACCGGGAACTTGGAAAACACCAGGATGCACAGTCGCTGTTGAAACGGGCACTGGAAATTTATCCGCAACACCAGCAAGCAAAAAAGCTGTTGCAGGCCTACAAGCTCAGAAATCAACGCGAGCAGGAGCGCGGACTGGTTCTGAAATCCAAAGAGCCCATCACGCTGAATTTCAAACAAACTGAACTGAAAACCGCTTTTGATTTCATTGTCAGTGAGTTTGGTATCAATGTCATCTTCGACGAAGCTGTCAAGAACGATCCGGTCACTTTGTACGCCAAGGATGTGACCTTCGATCAGGCACTGAACCTGATGCTGCGCACCACGCAGACCTTTTACAAGCAAATCGGGCGCAATACCATTCTTATTGCCCCCGATTCCAGCGATAAACGGGGTCAGTATGAGGATTACATCATTCGTACCTATCACCTCAAATCGGTGAGTGCCAAGGAGATGTCCAATATCCTCAAGAGCGTACTCGGCATAAAGAAGATGATTGTCAACGAAGAACTTAACTCGATTATTCTGCGCGATACCGGAGAGATGCTGACCCTGGCGGAAAAACTGATCGAGACCAACGATCGCAAGCCGGCCGAAGTCATCATGGAGGTGGAAATTCTGGAAGTGAACCGGACCAAGGCCGAGCAACTTGGGCTCGATTTCGGTTCACAGGTCAGTATCAGTTATGATCCTTTCGTCGGTTCCTTCGGCACGGCACTGTCCGCCGGCACGGTGACGCTGCCTGATATAACCTTCCGTTATTTCAAACAGGATGTGGATGCCAAAATTCTGGCAAGTCCAAAACTGCGCGTCATGGACAACAAGCAGGCCAAGATCCACATCGGTGATCGTATTCCGTTACGTTCTTCAACTATCGTGGATGCGACGGGCCAAACCCGTACCACTTTCGAGTACCGTGATATCGGGATCCGTCTTCAGGTCGAGCCGGATATTCATCTGGATAACTCGATCACGGTAAAGATGAATCTTGAAGTCAGCGCATTGGGTAGTAACCTGGGCACGACCGACGAGCCGGCCTACAGTATCGGCACCCGTAATGCAGATACCTTCATGATGCTCAAGGACGGTGAGACCGCAATTCTCGGCGGGTTGATACGCGACGAGGAACGTCGTGCCCGGGTGAGAGTACCGGGGCTGGGCGATATCCCGGTGATCGGCAGTCTGTTTACCTCCTATGATGATTCCACGACCCGCACCGATGTGTTGTTGACTATCACGCCGCGTATAGTACGACCCTGGATATTGCCCAAGGAATCAGACCGTCAACTCTATTCCGGTACCCAGGACCATTACAGCACCAAGCCGTTGTTCGCGTTCCTGGATGAGAACCCGGAAACCGGCAATGCGGCCGAGATCAAGCTGGGTGATTCGCTGCCTTCCCGTGCCGATGTGCCCGCGGCGCGCCCGACGACTCCCGACAGTGATCGACGCGGAATTCTCAGTTTCGATCAGCCGATCTATACCATCGGCAATGAGCAGGAGGTCACCATCGGCCTGCAGGCCGAACGTTTCACCTCGATCGGTGAAATGCCGGTGGAGCTGTTGTTCAATCCCAATCTCCTGGAATTTGTGTCGCTGGATAAAGGCGAGATTGCCGGTGAGGTCGAAGCTCAGGAAGACCCGGGCAAAGGCGTGATACGTATCAAGCTCAGCAATATTCGTAATTTGCCGGAGGATGGAAGTACTCTGGCCCGGCTCAAGTTGCGAAGTAAACAGGAAGGTGTCTCCTATTTGATTTACAAGTCGCCGACCTATACCAACGCCGAGGGGGAATCTCAGCGTGCCAACATCCGTGCCTCCCGTATCGTTATCCAGTAAGCGCCGTTGCCACGGGATTACCCTGATCGAGTTGATCGTCACCCTGGTGATTCTCTCGATCCTGGCCTCGGCGGCACTGCCCTATGCGGAGATGACAGTACGGCGTGACAACGAGCTGGAGCTGCGTCGGGCTCTGCGTGAGATCCGCACGGCCATCGATACCTTTCATGCCGACTGGCAGGCGGGACGGCTTCCACGCTTCAGCGAGGCGGCCAGCGAGGACGGCTATCCCAAATCGCTCGAGGTGTTGGTGGAGGGTGTGGACCTGCAGGGGGTTGCGGCCAAAAGGAAATACTATCTGCGTCGCGTGCCATTCAACCCGTTTGCCGAGGATGCCTCTGAACCGCCGGCCGAGCAATGGCAGCTGCGCAGCTACCAGGATGCACCGGACAGCACCCTGTGGGGCGGGCAGGATGTTTATGATGTACGCGCGGAGACCGACAGGCAGGCCATCGATGGTACACAGTATCGTAACTGGTAACCGGCAAACCGGCTTCAGCCTGATGGAGTTGCTGGTCGTGCTGGTGTTACTGGCATTGCTGGCTTCGGCAGTCACGCCGGTAGTGACGGGCTCGATCGACCGCGCCAAAGAATCGACCCTGAAGGAAAACCTGTTCGTTATGCGCAAGGCGATTGACGATTTCTATGCCGACCGGGGAGAGTATCCTGACAGTTTGAAAACCCTGGTCGAGGAAAAATACCTGCGACGAATTCCGAACGATCCCGTCGCCGAAACCGGTCAGCAGTGGAAACTGGTGCAGGCCGAAGGTGACAGCGGCGGAGCGACCGGTATCATTGACGTGCGCAGCACATCGAACAAGGAATCCAGTGAGGGGACTCCATACAATGAATGGTAAGACAATAACGATAAAACCCTGCCACGGCTTTTCGCTGATGGAACTGCTGATCGTGATGGTGATCCTCGGGCTGATTGCGGCCTCGGTGGCACCGACTCTCTACAAACGGATTGCACCGGCCAAGCAGACCTCGGCGAAGGACCAGTTACAGAGTTTTTCCACGGCACTGGATAACTACTTCATTGATGTCGGTCGCTACCCGACTACCCAGCAGGGACTGGATGCATTGCGCAAAAAACCCGAGGGTGTCGATAAATGGAACGGACCCTACCTGAAAAAGGAAATCCCGAACGACCCATGGGGGCACGCCTATGTCTATCGCGCGCCGGGGCGCAGCGGCGGTTACGAAATTACCTCTTACGGCGCCGACGGTACCGAGGGGGGTGAGGGAGAGAACCGTGATATCAACAGCTGGGAATCCGAGTAAACCACAACAGGGTTTTACCTTCATCCTGATGCTGGCGACGCTGGTGATTGTCGGCATCCTGGCGGAGATGGCGCATGTCTCCAACCAGTACCGGGTAAAACGGGACAAAGAGGCCGAGTTGCTGTTCCGCGGCCAGGCCTATTTGCGCGCCATCGAGAGCTACTACACGGCCAATCCTGGTGTCCAGACCTATCCGCAACAGCTCGAAGACCTGCTCAAGGATCCTCGCTTTGCCTACCGGCGTCATATTCGCCGACTGTACAAGGATCCGTTGACCGGAGACGAATTCCAATTGTTGCGCGGCGAAGATGGTGGCATCGTCGGTGTAGTCTCCGGCAGCCAGGCCATCCCGCTCAAGCAGACCGACTTTCCTGCTCGCATCCAGTCTTTTGAAGGCCGTGCCAGCTACAGTGAATGGCGCTTCGAGTATCGTTCTCCAGTGAAGCTTCCTGTTCCCCGGTAAGTTCTGATCGGCAGGCAGCCGTACAATATCGTTCATTTGATATAGGTAGTCGTTTTTCTTTTTGGCTTTTGTTTATATTCACCAGCCGGGCATGGTGAGACATAATGGCAATATGAATCGACGCGAGTTCCTCCTGTTTTCAGTTGCCACTGCACTGGTTTCGGCCTGTGGGCGTGATCTCAAACACAAGCGCATTGGCCTGGCGCTGGGCGGGGGCGGGGCCAAGGGCCTGGCGCACATTCCGATGCTGGAGGTCTTCGACGAGCTGGGGATTCGTCCCTATCGCATCGCAGGCACCAGCATCGGGGCGGTGATGGGCAGC
>JASFNY010000171.1:0-4966 GCA_050116795.1 Thiohalophilus sp. | reverse complement strand
GGCAAGTGAAACCCCTGCCACCGAGTGTGCACCCTGGTATGGCTAGCAGTTTTACCATGTCACGATGGCACTTTTGTAATACGTCTTTAGTCCAGTTGTGAATGAACATGCCGATACAGAACCCGGTCCCAGGTTGCAATCGAATATTCCGGGCCCATGTCAACTACCACAGCTGGAATGCTAGAATCTTGATCAGCACTATATTCAGAAGGGAGTCACATATGAAAACAGTTCTGTCGCTAATCATGATGGTGATGATGACGGGTCATGCCTGGGCAGCGGAACAAGCGCCATGGGGCAGTGCTGAAGTCTTGAATATTGAGTATCCGCCCCAGAAGGTTGTCTATGATGTCTCTGTATCCAGCCAAGCACAATTGAGCCGGGTTCTCGATCGGGCGAGTTATCTGAGCAAGGTATATCATGCTGATTCTTTTGACGCGTCGATAGTGCTGGTGTTGCATGGCAACGAGATCCCGTTTTTTGCAATAGAAAATTACACGAAGAACAAGGAGCTCATGCAGCGGGCTTACAGCCTGACATTGGATAATGTTATCGAGTTCCGGATGTGCAAGATCGCCGCTCGCGGACACGGTTACGAGCCGAAAGAAATCCATGGTTTTGTCAAAATGGTCCCCATGGCCGATGCCGAGATAATCCGTCTGCAACGCGAAGAACATTATGCCTATATGCAATGATGAATTTGCCAAACACTAACCGGTGAAATGAGTTTAATTAATGGTAGATAAAAGCGGATCAACACCTTTCAAAGATCCCAAAAGTCACCTGACGGTGCGCAATGCCACGAGCCAGGATGTTCCGGCAATAACCGCATTGACTCACCGTGTCTATCACGGTGGAACCGGCATGTCAGGGTATTCGGAAGGCTCGGTTCGGGGTCAGATAAACAATTATCCTGAAGGACAATTCGTGGTGCTGGCTGACGACAAAGTGGTCGGTTACTGTGCGACGTTCAGAATTTCGGGCAAGGTGGCGTTGCGTCCTCATACCTGGACGGAGATTACCGGTAACGGCTATGCCTCACGCCATAATCCGAAGGGCGAATGGCTCTATGGAATGGAAGTGGTGGTTGATCCTGATTATCGCGGCTATCGTATCGGTAATCGCCTGTACAATGAGCGTAAAAAGCTATGTGAGTCTCTGGGGCTGAAAGGTATCGTATTTGCCGGACGGTTGCCGACCCTGTCCAAGCGCCTGAAGCGTTTTGGAACAGTCGAGGAATATGTCGAGCAGGTAAAACAGAAGAAACTACGCGACCCTGTGCTGTCTTTTCAGTTACGCAACGGCTTTGAAATCATCGGTATAATAAAAGATTACTTGGAATCTGATCGAGAATCTCTCGGTTACGCAGTACATCTTGTATGGCATAACCCCAAGGTGCCGCAAGAAGAGGAGCAGGAAAGCGATAAACACTACGGGAAACGGATGCCTGATACAGTGCGTATCGGTACTGTGCAATATATGCAGCGTCGGGTAGGTTCATTCGAGGAGTTTCTCGGCATTGTCGAATATTTCGTCGATGTTGTAGCCGACTACCAGGGTGATTTCGTGGTTTTCCCCGAGATGTTTACCCTGCAGTTACTCTCGATTGAAGACCAGCAGTTACGTCCTGCGGAATCCATCGAAGCCTTGACCAAGTACACGCCGCGCTTTGTCGAGGCAATGCGTGAAATGGCTTTGCGCTATAATATCAATATCATCGGTGGTTCTCATCCGACCCGCGTGGAGAGCGGGCGGGTGGAAAATATTTCCTATATTTTCCTGCGTGACGGCAGAGTGCATGAACAGGCCAAGATTCATCCGACACCAAACGAAGTCTACTGGTGGAACATTGAAGGCGGTAATGCTGTGAATGCGATTGAAACCGATTGTGGTCCAATCGGCGTTTTAATCTGTTATGACTCGGAATTTCCGGAGCTGGGTCGCCATTTAGCCGATCAGGGGATTCAGATCCTGTTTGTTCCTTTCTGTACCGACGAGCGCCAGAGTTATCTGCGCGTTCGTTACTGTTGCCAGGCCCGGGCAGTGGAAAACCAATTTTATGTCGTCATGTCAGGCAATGTGGGCAACCTGCCAAATGTACATAATATGGATATCCAGTACGCCCAGAGCTGTATTTTGTCGCCCTGTGATTTCCCTTTTTCACGTGACGGTATCGCCGCGGATACGACTCCCAACGTGGAGACTGTGGCAATTGCCGATCTGCGACCGGAAACACTTCAGGTCGCGCGTAACAGCGGTACGGTCCAGAATCTGCATGACCGTCGTCACGATCTCTATAACGTCAGGTGGCGCGGGAAATAAGTACTGTGCTTCACTCAAATTAACGAACATATATTTAAAGAGACAAATAAATGCTTAATTATCTGGAAGGTATCTGGCAACTGAATGGTTGGCAACTGGTACTCTGGACACTGGCTGTCACGCATATCACGATCGCCAGCGTCACTATATTCCTGCATCGTGCCCAGTCGCATAACAGCGTCAAATTACACCCGATCATCAGCCATTTTTTCCGGTTCTGGTTGTGGCTGACGACGGGTATGATTACCCGGCAGTGGGTTGCGATACACCGCAAACACCACGCCCGCTGCGAGACCGAACAAGACCCCCACAGTCCCCAGGTCAAAGGTATTGGCAAGGTCCTGCTTCAGGGCAGTGAGCTGTATCGTGCCGAAGCCGAGAACCAGGAAACCCTCAAACAATACGGCAAGGGCACCCCGGATGACTGGCTGGAGCGTCATGTTTATACGCCACATCCCTTCCTGGGCATCATGTTGCTGCTGCTCATCAATACAGTCCTGTTCGGACCGATCGGGATTACCGTGTTTGCCGTGCAAATGCTCTGGATTCCGATTTTTGCCGCCGGGGTGATAAATGGGATCGGCCATTTCTGGGGCTACCGTAATTTCGAAACCCGGGACGCCTCGCGCAATATCGTGCCCTGGGGCATCCTGATCGGTGGCGAGGAGCTGCACAACAATCATCATGCGCATGCCGTTTCCGCCAAGCTGGCCAACAAGTGGTGGGAAGTGGATATAGGCTGGATATACATTCGTCTGATGACCTGGTTCGGACTTGCACGTGTGCGCACCGTTGCGCCACAGACCCGTCGGCTGGTCGACAAGCGGGTGCTGGATATGGACACCCTGCGCGCGATCATGCGCAACCGCTTTCATGTGCTCAAACTGTACGGCAGGCAGGTGGTCAAACCGGTGCTGCGGTCCGAACGCGGCTTGCTGGACGGCGGCTACCGGCATCTGTACCGGCGTTTACGCAAATGGATGACCCGCGAGGATGTTCGGCTCGACAATCAGGACGAGCAGATATTGTCGGTCATGCTGCGCGAGCATCAGGCGCTGGACACGGTCTATCAGTTTCGCCAACGACTGAAGGACCTTTGGGCCCGTTCGGCCTCCAGTTCGGCGCTACGCCTGCAGTGGTTGCAGCAGTGGTGTGCCGAAGCCGAGCGCACCGGCATTCAGGCACTCGAGGAGTTTGCCCGGAACCTGCGGGGCTACGCACTGGCATCTCGCTGAGCATCCGGGAGGTTGCGAACCGGTCGTCTATACCCATGCCAGAAATACAGCAATCGACCGGGAACGGCAGGATACAATCTCCATTATTTTTATGGCATTATTGAAATATACTGCCATAATTTCGAGTGATGCTTTGCTTGGCTCGGGAACGGATTCTTCAGACTGGCTCGTCGGTCACAGGGAAACAGGTGGCAGTCAGCGAGCGTTTATCAAGCGTACTGTTGTTCTTGATAGGGGATGTTGATGGACCGTGATGTAACCATAGAGTTGGAACAGGCGGGGAGATTCGGTCGTCGGCGAGAGGTTCAGTTGCTGGACAACCGGGAACTTCGCATCATAGAAAAACAAAAACGACGTCGAAAAGAGTACAGCATCGATCTACTGGCACTCGACAACCGACATCGGCGTAAATTCCATATCGCCTGGCCCTGGCTTGTGGCGGCCGTTGCCGCGTTGGCGTTGACTGCGTTGACCTGGTCGCTGATCGCCGGGTACGTCCAAATTTATACAACCCTGTATCTTGTTCTGACGGTGCTTGTCGGTGGTATGCTGACAGTTGGCGCGTTATATATGTTCTGGGTCAGCAGTTCACGCCGCGAGTATTTTATTTCCCGTCATGCCAGAATCCCTTTGCTTGAACTGGATGTAGGAATACCCTCCAGCAAGGAAGTTAAAAAGTTCATCGACCATATAGAAAAACGGATTGAGGGCCTGTTTGAGCATTTCGAACTTTCCCGGGATCAGCAACTATCTGGCGAGATGCGCATGCTACGCCGTCTTGTAGATAAAAAGATCCTCACTGAAGCTGACTACAATCGGGCGAAATCCAAGTTATTCGAGCGCTTCTGACAGATTGCGTGCCTGAGTTCTGACAGTTACCCTTTCTCAAAGGAAGCAGGGAACAGTCATGAGTGTTAAACCCGACAAAGTCATACGTCTCTATCCATATCCGTCAGAAGAACTTGATCTTAACGGGTTGTATCTTACGAAGGATCTGCGTGAAGTGGCCACCCGCGATCGGGCGATGGTGTATACCAATTACATTGTCAGCCTGGACGGTCGTATCGCAATCAAGGAGCCCTGCACCGACAAGGCCAGGGTCCCCCCGGCTATCACCAATGCCAAAGACTGGCGCCTGTATCAGGAGCTGGCCGCACAGGCCGATGTGTTGCTTACGACCGGTCGATATATTCGGGAAATGGTCGAAAGCAAAAAAGCAGATGATTTCCCCGTCAGCACCGCCAGTCAATTTGCCGATTTGCTCAACTGGCGTGAACAGCATGGTCTCACACCGCAACCCGCGGTGGCGGTGCTCAGCCAGAGTATGGATTTACCTTTTGAACAGATTCGACAACGCGTCGATCGTCCTGTCTATGTGATTACCGGTAATGACGTCAGTGAAGTCCGCT
>JASFNY010000170.1:0-4990 GCA_050116795.1 Thiohalophilus sp. | reverse complement strand
ATCGAGGAGTAGGCGGTTTATTCATGTCACTCGGTCCCGTCATGCTCGATATCGAAGGTACGCTTCTCAACGAAGAGGATCGTGAACTGTTGCTGCATCCTCATGTGGGTGGGGTGATCCTGTTCAGCCGAAATTTCGATACCATCGAACAACTTCAGGACCTGGTCAGGGAAATCCATGCGCTTCGCCAGCCGCGTTTGCTCGTGGCAGTTGACCACGAAGGTGGAAGGGTGCAGCGCTTTCGGGAAGGATTCAGTCATATTCCACCAGCCGGCCTGTTTGGCAGGATTTACGACCAGGATCATCATCGGGCCCGAATGTTGAGTCGCGAGGCTGGCTGGTTAATGGCAATCGAGCTGCGCGCGGTGGATATCGACTTCAGTTTTGCACCTGTGCTGGACCTGGATTACGGCGTCAGTGAAGTGATTGGTGATCGTGCATTTCATCATAAACCGGAAGTTGTTGCCGAACTTGCGCATGCCTTTATGCAGGGCATGTCTGATGCGGGTATGGCGGCAACAGGTAAACATTTCCCCGGTCATGGGGCCGTGGCCGCCGATTCACACAAGGCAATTCCGGTAGACAGCCGCGATTATCATGATATCTACAATCAGGATATTCTCCCTTTTCGCCGCATGATCAGGTACGGGCTTGAGGCGATAATGCCTGCCCATATCATCTACGACAAAGTGGACAGCCTGCCGGCAGGATTCTCCCCGACCTGGCTCAAGCAAATTTTACGCGAACGCCTGCAATTTCAGGGGGTCATTTTCAGTGATGATCTGGATATGGAGGGCGCCAGTGTTGCCGGTGAGCGCTACAGCGATCGGGCCAGGACAGCACTCGAGGCAGGGTGTGATATGGTGCTGGTATGTAATAACCGTGAAGGTGCCATCGATGTGCTGGAGTCCCTGGGTGAATTCGAAGATCCGGTGGCCCATTTACGACTGGCAAGAATGCATGGCAAGGGTGATATTGAGCGCCAGAAATTGCATGCCAGCAGTCAATGGCGCGAAATAACCGCTCGGCTGGACAAATACAGCACAAATCCTTCGCTGGCCTTTGATTTTTGAACGTTCAGTTTACGAGATAAAAACATGTTAGAGACTGTTAAGGCGTATCTTGAAGAGTTGTTGAACGGTAACTGGTGGATTGTTGAGATATTCGTCATTATCTTCGCTACTTTACTGCTGGACTTCGCTCAGAAACAGCTACTGAAAAAGCTACATAAACACCTGAAAGCCACCAAAACCGTCTGGGATGATGCTTTTGCCTGGGCCCTGCGCGCGCCGTTGAGCCTGTTTATCTGGATTCTCGGTGCCTCGTTCGTGATGCAGGTATTCGAGATCGATAAGGCAGCCGAAGCCCGTTCAATCGCCGCGATCGTCGCTATTGCCTGGGCTCTGCTGCGTTTCGTCGACCAGGTCGAGAAAAACGTTCTGCATCATAATGAGTTGGCCGGCAAACCCATCGACAAAACTACTGCGGATGCGATTACCCAGTTACTGAAAGTTTCTGTGTTGATCACGGCCATCCTGGTACTTTTGCAGACGCTCGGCTTCAATATTTCGGCGGTCCTGGCATTTGGCGGGATAGGCGGGATTGCGGTCGGTTTTGCCGCCAAGGATCTGTTGTCCAACTTTTTTGGCGGCATGATGATCTACCTGGATCGACCATTTGCTATCGGTGACTGGGTACGCTCCCCGGACAGAAATATAGAGGGAACTGTCGAAAAAATCGGCTGGCGTTTAACAAATATCCGGACTTTCGATAAGCGGCCAATATATGTACCCAATTCATTGTTTGCGAGCATCGTGGTAGAAAATCCTTCGCGCATGTTCAACCGTCGAATCTACGAGACGATCGGTGTACGGTATTCCGACATCGAGGTGTTACCTAAAATTATTGATGACGTCAAAGAGATGCTGCAAAACCATCCTGAAATCGATCAGGAGCAGACACTGATTGTGAATTTCGACAGCTTTGGTGCCTCGTCGCTGGATTTCTTCGTCTATACATTTACCCGTACCACGAAGTGGACCGAGTTTCACGAAGTCAAACAGGATGTGCTGTTCAAGATCAGTGATATTATTGCCAGGCATGGTGCGGAAATCGCCTTTCCGACCCGCACCGTGCATATGCCCGATGTTCCGGAAGGTATCGACATTAAACAATCAGAAAAACCGTCAATATGAATATAGATGAAGTCAATCAAACCCTCGCTGAAGCAGACTGTCTGTATGATCAGCAACAGGTTGAAGCCGCGCTGGATAAAATGGCTGCGGGTATCACCCAGGTATTGTACAACCGCGATCCGCTGGTTTTATGTGTACTGACAGGGGCCATAATTCCGGCAGGACACCTGCTGACAAGAATGTCTTTTCCAATGCAAATCGATTACATACATGCGACGCGCTATGCCGGGGATACTCGAGGTGGCGAGTTGAGCTGGCAAGTGCGCCCGAGCCATTCTCTGAAAGATCGAAACATACTTGTAGTCGATGATATTCTCGATGAAGGCATTACTCTGGCGGCTATTTTGGAACACTGCCGACAGGAAGGTGCGGCCGAGGTCTACAGTGCAGTACTGATCGAGAAACAACATGATCGCAAAAACGGCCTTCAGGCTGACTTTGTCGGTCTGCGGACTGAAGACCGATACTTGTTTGGCTATGGAATGGATTACAAGGGATATCTGCGTAACGCACCGGGTATCTATGCAGTAAAAGGTATGTAATATGTCTAAAGTAGCGATCATTGGCGGAACCGGGCTGACCAGCTTACAGAACCTTAAAATCACTGGTCGAGAAGTCGTCCATACGCCTTTTGGTGATCCGTCCAGTACACTTGTACGCGGTAACCTCGGTGACAATGATGTGCTGTTTTTGCCGCGTCATGGATCGGGGCACACGATCACACCACATCGTATCAACTATCGCGCTAATCTCTGGGCACTGAAAGAGGCTGGTGCGGAAATGATCATCGCGGTCAATGCCGTGGGCGGTATCCAGTCAGAATACCAGCCTGGTTGCCTTGTGATTCCGGATCAGATTATCGATTATACCTGGGGTCGCAACAGTACATTTTTTGACGAAGGCGATAATCCTGTCATACACGTCGATTTTACCCGGCCCTATTGCGATAAACTGCGAGAAGCATTGTTAAAGGCGGCAGAGCAGTCCGGGGTTGGCGTTATCGGAAAGGGTACATACGGCGCCACCCAGGGACCGCGTCTTGAGACGGCCGCCGAGATCGATCGACTGGAATCCGACGGTTGTAACATCGTAGGGATGACCGGAATGCCGGAAGCGGTATTGGCCCGGGAACTGGAGGTCTGTTATGCCTCGATTTCAGTGGTCGCCAATCTGGCCGCAGGACGACACGAAGGCGCGATCACCATGGAAGAGATTGAACAACAACTGAAAGACGGCATGCAGCAGGTGCGTACCTTGCTGGAACATGTTATTCCACAGCTGTGAATTACTTTTGCTGATCGAATTTCACTGAACTTTATCAGTTTCCACCGGATACATAGCAATCAGCATACCAACGACAGGGTGGTCGAGATAATGCAGTTCGGTACTGCGAATTCGACGACGTAACTGGTTCAGGCGATAGACCGTCGGCTCTTCCCCCTCATCGATGTAAAAATCGAAACGATCGGTCTTGGGCCTGGTCTGGAAGATTATATCGGTATCCACGTGCAGATAGCGTGAGAGAATGACCTTGATATAGCCTTCAAGTTCACCGGCTTGGCCCGGTCGGGATGCCTGGGGAACAGCGGGAGTTTCCGAACCGGCAGCATCAGCAGACACTGCTGGAATTGACTTCTTCAGATGTACATTGAGGGCATTGTCCCAGTCCATACCGGGCTGTCGCCAGGCAGTATGTAACAGAACCCGTCGACTTGGGGAATCTTCCAGTTTTTTGATTGCTTCAGCGAGCCTGTACTTGTCCTTGGGCAGACTTTTGAAGGTCATGGCCGGATCGTATTCCTTGGGTATCTGACCGGGGTAGGGGCTGTTGATCTCGACAACTGTTTCCGGTTCCGGCTCGGTGCGTTCCACGGAGGTCGGCCATAGCTCGCTCTGGCGGCTGCTCATTTCGAGGTTCTCGAATAGAATCAGTTCGACATCGTAATAGCGCACCTCCTCGTCTGCCGCGATGGCGTTGAGGGAGAGGAGCAAGAATACCGCCAGGGCGAGAATATTTTTCAATGCTACTGTCCTTGACCTACAATCTGAATGAGTAATGTACCGAATTATACCCCGGCTTGACCAGCGGGAGATGTTATGGCCGTCAAAGAAGTGTTAAAAATGGGGCATCCGGTTCTGCAACAGGTGGCTGAGCCTGTCAGTGAGTTCGATACCCCTGAACTGTATGCCCTGATCGACGATATGCTGGATACCATGCGGTCACTGGACGGCGCCGGACTGGCGGCTCCACAGATCGGGGTATCTCGGCGCGTGGTAATTTTCGAGGTGGAGGCCAATCCCCGCTATCCCGACGTGGAAGTCGTACCCCGCACAGTCCTGATTAACCCGGTTATCACTCCGCTGGGAGAAGAGCAGGAGTCGGGCTGGGAAGGCTGTCTCAGCGTGCCTGGCATGCGGGGGCTGGTCTCGCGTCCGGCCAGGATTCGTTACACCGGCTACGATGCAGCGGGTGAACCCATCGATCGCGAGGTCAGCGGGTTTCACGCCCGGGTCGTGCAGCATGAGGTGGACCACCTTGATGGGATTCTTTATCCGCAACGCATTGGGGATATGCGCTATTTCGGATTTGAAGAGGAGTTGATCCGCTATGGTGTACCGGGTAGCGGGCCTGCAGCACGTGAATAATAAATAACCACTGCTGGATAACCATAACTATGCCTGCATTGAAGTTAATTCACCTCACCACGGTCACTATCACCATCAGCCTGTTTGTGATTCGTGGACTGGGCCTGTTTATGAACGCCAAGTTCATGAGCCAAAAATGGATCAAGATC
>JASFNY010000169.1:0-5016 GCA_050116795.1 Thiohalophilus sp. | reverse complement strand
CAGCCACTGGTCTGAATGAATTCAATCGCCCTTCTGGTAGGTGCCGACCAGTTCGGTCTCGGCGATGATGTGAGGCTCTATCACCTCGAGCAACTGGGACTTGGTTGGATTGTGCATATCAATCAGACGAGTATTCAGGGCGTACAACTTGAAAAAATAACGGTGCCGGCCGATCGGCGGGCAGGGACCACCATAGCCGGTCCGGTTCCAGTCATTCTTTCCCTCAAGTGTCCCTTCGGGCAGTTGCTCGCCGGTCACACCTTCAGGTAGCCCCTGTGATTCTGGCGGCAGGTTGTATAACACCCAGTGGACATACACCATTTGAGGTGCCTCGGGATCGGGGGCATCGGGATCATCGACGATCAACACCAGGCCCTTTGTCTCCTCCGGAACTCCTGTCCATTCCAGCTGCGGCGAAATATCTTCGCCTTCACAGGTAAATTTTTTCGGTATGTCCTCCTGATCCGAAAAAGCCGTCGATGTCAGCATCAATGTCATGGACTTCTCTCCTGGTAAATACTTTTGCTTTTGAAAAAGTATAGAAGGTGATTCTGATAATGCATCAATCAATAAACTTGATTGATATGCAATCTGTGATATTCCGCTCGAATATCGAAAAGAAGGAATAATCAGGTAGACTGCTTTTTATCCATGAATGCCGAAATTTCGGCAATGGTCTGATACTCGAACAAGTCGACAACATCAATCAGGCCGGGATGCTGATCATCAATACGCTGGTGAATCTCGGCCAGCGCCAGGGAACTGATACCGACATCGAAGAAGTTATCATGCAAATGCAGTTTCTTCTCTTTCAGGACCTCATCACAGATGGCCTTGACCTGCTGCTCGGTGGCGGTCAAATCGGTGTCTTCTCCGGTATGCGCCGCGTCATCCAGCTGTTGTAGCTGCTGCAATACCTCATCATATTCACCGTTAAGATAATCATCACCAAGTAAACGACGCTGCAACTTGCCACTGGTGGTCTTGGGTATACGCTTGACCGGAATCACATGAGCAATATCCAGGCCCGTCTGCTCATTGATGATATGGGTCACTTCACGCGAGAGTGGAAGGAACTCAGCCAGCTCACCGCGATGCAGAATAAAAATCAGCAGTTCGTCTTCCTGCTGATCGGGCTGGCGCACGCCGAAGGCTACTACCTTGCCGAGTTCCAGTTTGTCGCACTGCAACGCGATATGCTCTATATCGTGCGGATAGTAATTAAGTCCGTTGGCAAAGATGATTTCCTTGGTCCGACCGGTTATCACCAGCTCGCTATTTTCGGTAAGAAAACCCTGATCGCCGGTATTCAGCCAACCCTCACCGGTCAACGCAGCATGGTTGGCTTCTTCGTTCAGATAATAGCCCGCAGTAACACTCGGCCCCTTGATCTGGACATCGCCGATATGATCGGCCGGCAGGCTTCGATTATTTTCATCGGTAATCTTGACATGTATATCGCGCACCGGCCTGCCCTCAATGGCAAAGCTAACTGCATCGGGATGAGTCGTGTCCACATAGGTGATTTGATCATCCAACCGTAATTTGTGTCGATCGAGATGGACTGCCCTGTACATTTCGCCCTGAACAGGGAAGGCCACAGCCAGTGTGGCCTCGGCCAGGCCATAGACAGTAAACATCGTTTCCCGCTTGAGTCCGTATTCCTGCATCACATCCAGGAACTGTTCGATCAGACTGACCGAGATCGGTTCTGCGCCGTTGTAAAGCACCCGCACATGCGAGAGATCCACCGCTTCGAGCTTTTTATCCCCCAGGGCCTTGAGAAAGTGTTTGTAGCCGAAATTGGGAGAACAGAGTACCGTGGCTTTTTTCTCACTGGCCTTCTGCCACCAGATTAGCGGACGGCGACTGAACAAATCGGTTGGAATCAGGCACTGACTCATGTTGCAGGCCAGCATATTCAGGTGAAAACCAATCAGTCCCATATCATGGGTAAGGGGCATCCAGCTCAGACTGATGTCCTGCTCGGTATAACCCGCCCCTTCGGCTATGGCGTTCAGGTTGGTAATTATATTGCGATGTGTCAGTACCACCCCTTTGGGATCGCTGGTCGAACCCGAGGAAAACTGGATGAATGCCACATCATCCGGTTGAGGGCTATGCGTCCTGCCGGTATCAGCACTGACGTCCTCCTGATCCAGCAGGATGGTGCGTTCTTCCAGCCAGGCATAATCAGAAAACATACCATGTGCTTCGGCGAATTTTTTCAGTCGCTGAAGATTCTCTGAATCGGTAAACAGGTAAGAACGCTGTAGCTTGTTGAATATCTTGTACAGCTTCGATCGGTGCTCATCACTGATTCCCACCGCGACCGGAACTGGAACGATACCACCCAGTACCGACCCCCAGAAGGCCTCGATAAAACGTGGATTGCTGCGGGTGAAAATGATCAGTTCGTCACCGGCTTCAAGACCCAATTTTTGCAAACGACCAAGCATTTTCAAAGCCTGTTCGTGCAGTTGCCGATAGGTCACGCACTGTTCGTCGTCGCGACCTTCGATATAGGTCAGGCTTCGCTCATCGGAGGCATTGTCAAGCAGGGCCTCATTAAGAGTTTGATAATTAAGCATAGTGGCAAGAATTAACGTCGGGATAGTTGCATATATATAGAGTACTTGTTGCGCAGATTCACTGCCGGTTCCAGTTCCGGTGTCTGCTCATCCACCAGTTGCAGCCGAAACTTACGTGCCATCAGACCGAAATGTATCTGCATCTCTACAGTGGCAAAGAAATCTCCGATGCAACGTCGCGGCCCGGCGGAAAACGGAATATAAGCCTGTTTGTGCTGGTGTTTGATATTCTGCTCGGCAAAACGCTCGGGATCGAATTTTTCCGCATCTTTCCAGTAAGTGGGATGACGATGCAGATAGTAAGGACTGATAAAGATATCTGTTCCTGCCGGAACAAAATATTCCCCCAGCTGGTCATCATTGATAGCGCGCCGGGTGTACAACCATACTGGCGGATAATAGCGCAGAGCTTCTTCCACCACTTGTTTGACATAGGGCAACTGATCCAGTTGTTCAAATCCCGGGATCAATTCGTAGTTCGCCTGATCGACCTCGGCATGAAGTTTCTTCTCGACTTCGGGATAGCGGGCTACAAAGTACCAGACCCAGTTGAGAGTGATCGCACTGGTTTCATGACCGGCGATGATCATGGTCATGACTTCATCCAGCAATTCCTGGTCAGTCATCGCCTCATCGGTTTCCTTGTCCCGTGAGTCCATGAACATGGCCAGAAAATCGATTCGTTCGGGTTTTTCCCTCCGACGTTCCTCGATCAGTGCCAGGATGATTTTGGTCAATGCCCGGAACTTGAGCACGAGTTGCATGTCCCGGGTCATATCTTCGGTCAGAATCGAAAATGGATTGCTACCGTGCTGTTCGATAATGTGATCCAGATCGTCACTGAACAGTGAACGCAACACGATTTGCAGTGCAAGCTCGCTGGCTTCAGTAGTGATATCGATCGAGTCACCACGATCGGCCTTGTCTTCCCAGGCTTCGAGTAGTTCCAGGTTACAGCGCTTGATCTGTTCCGACAGCTCGGCAATCACCTTGCGGCTGAAAGCAGGCTGGATCATCCGTCGCTGGCGACGCCAGAAAGGACCGTCACTGACGATAATACCGTTGCCGAGCAACATCTTGACCCGATCGAATCCGACACCTTTGGTATAATTCTGATGGTTCTTGACCAGAATATGTTTCAGATATTCGGGATTATTGACCAGATAACTGTCAGACTTGCGGGTCTCGGAAGTCAGACGACAGATATCCCCATACTCGGCAATCAGGCCGGCGATGGTGTCAAAAGATTCCGGGGTCGTGTTGAGATCGCAGGGTTGTGCCGGTCCGGGTGGCAATTTTCTGGAACCCTGTGCTGTTGCGGTCATTCGTTCGCCTGAGATCCTGGGGAAATCGTGAAAATTACTGATTATGCGCCAATCTGAAGTCCGCCTACTATATATGAATATCGATCCGGAGAAAATCGATCCGGACACGCTGGAAACCTGGCTGGCGCACCTGCCGGAGCAAAAACGCGCGCAGATTCGCAAACACCGACACCACGAGAATCGTGTCCAGTCTGCCGCCGGCTGGCTGCTGGTGGAACGGACCATGCGTGATCTGGGATTCGATGATTTCAGCCTCTCAGCCGTGGATTTCAACAGTCCGCACAAATCCGGATCCCCCTATCCTGCCGATTTCAATATCAGTCATTCGGGAACAATCATCTGTGCCGCGGCCCTGGCTTCCGGACGTATCGGCATCGACGTGGAAAAAATCCGGGCATTGAAAGGTGATGTGATACACAAATACCTCTCGGAACAACAGGTACGTGAATGTGAACAAGAACCATCCCGATTTTTTGACTACTGGACACAAATCGAGGCCGTACTAAAGGCGCATGGGCAGGAAGGGATCGTGCGACTACGTGAAGTCATCCTGCACGAGGACGAGGCCGAGTTTGCCAATCGCCACTGGTACCTCACTCGAATAAATCTGGCCGTTGGCTATGCCGCGCACATAGCGACCGATATCGCCGATTGCCAGGTAGTTATGGAAAAACTTGGCTCGCCTGTTTGATTAATCATCACATCGATATGAACCGCGTTATAATTAACTACCTTTATTCGTATTGAGCCCAATGAAATTTCGTCGCCGCCTGCTCTATCTGTTCGCCAAGCCACTAATCAAGGGACTGTTGAATACCCTGTGGCTGACATGCCGGGTCAAAACCGTGATTGGTACTGAATACGCCGATCAGATCCTTGCTGCGAGTAACCCCGTTATTCCCTGTTACTGGCATCAGCATCATATCTTCGGCATCTGGTATATGTTGCAGTTACGCAAGCGCGGACTGAAAGTTGGTTTTCTGATCAGTCCCTCACGTGACGGTGAGGTCCCGGCAAAAATCGCCGAATCCTGGGGATTACGTGCGATTCGAGGATCCAGTAACCGCACCGGTGCCCGGGCCCTGAAGGAGCTGTATGAA
>JASFNY010000168.1:0-5019 GCA_050116795.1 Thiohalophilus sp. | reverse complement strand
ACGTACCGCAGCCGCCCAGTGACAGGGCAACAATCCAAATCCACAGGCCGTGCCTCATGGCTGTGCCTCGTCGATTTCGGCGGGCGGTGCCTTGGCCAGCTCGGCCAGTTTCATCTCCAGTAGCTGGCGACGCAGCGGGGTGTTTGCCTCCATCAAGGCAGTCTGATAGTGGCCACGCGCTGCATCCGGTTTGTCCTGGGCCAGACTGATGTCGCCGCGTAATTCGGCATAGATCGACTGGTAACCACCGGGTTTGATATCAACCAGCAGTGCGGCTGCCGCGTCTGCCTTGTTCTGGGCGAGTAACAGGCGCGCCAGACGCTGGCGGGCCAGGTGTTGGTACTCTTCAGAATCGCTATGTTCCAGTGCCCAGCGCAGGCGAGCTTCTGCCTGTTGCAGCTGGCCGGCTTCAATTTCCGCTTTGGCAACGGCCAATGCTGCCAGTGGAGCATATACCGTACCGTCATACTCTTTGATCAGGGTATCGGTCTGGGTACTCGCCTGTTCACGATTACCACTTTGCAGCGCCAGTTCGACATCCTGATAAAGCTGCGAGGCCTGTTGCCGGTTGGTCTCCTGCATAGTGGTCCAGTAACGGACCCCAACGAGCCCGCCGATACCCAGCAGAAGACCGGCAATAACCGCCCGGCCATTCTCTTTCCACCAGTCCTTGATAGCCTGGATAGTTTCTTCTTCAGTACGTTCAAACTCTGCCATTATCTTTTCCAGTTATTTGTCAGAAGTCTCGGGCCAGGAACTCTCGCCTGCCAGAATGGACTCCAGCTTCTCGATAGAAATCTGTTGTTGCGGCGTATCGCCACGCAAATCCTTCACCGTTACCGTTTGCGCGGCCAGCTCTTCCTCGCCCAAAATCAACGCATAGGCCGCGCCACTGCGATCGGCTTTTTTCATCTGGCTTTTCATACTGCCGCCGCCACAATGCACCTGTA
Source organism: Thiohalophilus sp. (assembly GCA_050116795.1). Taxonomy (GTDB): domain Bacteria; phylum Pseudomonadota; class Gammaproteobacteria; order UBA6429; family Thiohalophilaceae; genus Thiohalophilus. The sequence goes on along the minus strand of JASFNY010000168.1, from coordinate 4,069 downwards.
GACGCAATACTGGTTGGACATCCCGCAGGCGTTCAGCCAGTTGCAGCCCGGCACGTTCCGCCTCGGTACCGGCCAGCAGCAGGTAAAATTCAGGCCGATACGGTGTCTCGTCAAAGGGGCGTTCATCCAGTAAGGCCACCAGCCGTTCAATCCCCAGCGCAAAGCCCATTGCCGGTGTCGGTTTACCCCCCAGTTGCTCCACCAGTCCGTCGAAACGGCCGCCGGCGCAGACAGTTCCCTGTGCTCCAAGCTTGTCAGTGACCCATTCAAACACGGTTTTGGCGTAATAATCGAGCCCACGTACCAACCGCGGATTCACGCGATACTCAATCCCGACGGCTTCCAGAAATTCACGTAAGCGCGCGAAATGTTCGGCAGATTCGCTATCAAGATAATCCTGCAGCCGCGGAGCCGCCTCGATCAGAGACTGCATATCGGGATTTTTACTGTCGAGTATTCGCAGGGGGTTACTCTGCAATCGCCGCTGGCTGTCTTCATCAAGCTGATCCTGATGAGCGGTAAAATAGTCCACCAGCACTTCGCGATAGGCCCGTCGCGCTTCACTGGTACCGAGCGTATTGAGTTCCAGACGCACATCCCCGTCTAGACCCAGCCGTTGCCAGAGGCGCGCCGACAACACGATCAGTTCGGCATCGATGTCCGGCCCGGGCAACCCGAATACCTCGACGCCAAGCTGGTAGAACTGGCGATAGCGGCCTTTTTGCGGGCGCTCATGGCGAAACATGGGTCCGGCGTACCAGAGTTTTTGCGTCGCCTGGTTCAGCAGGCCGTTCTGAATACAGGCCCGGACACAACCGGCCGTCCCTTCCGGGCGGAGGCTCAGACTGTCACCATTGCGATCCTCGAAGGTGTACATCTCCTTCTCGACGATATCAGTGACTTCACCAATAGATCGCTTGAATAACTCGGTTTTCTCTACGATGGGCAGACGGATTTGCTGGTAGCCATAACCGGCCATCAACTGGCGAAACTGTGCCTCGAGAAACTGCCAGCGCGGCGACTCTGCCGGCAGGATATCGTTCATGCCCCGGATTGCCTGGACTGCCTTTCCCACGTTGATTTCCTGTGCTTGCGATACGGCCGAAAGCAATTGTTCCGGCATTAAAAATGGCCGCCATTATACGCGATTCAAGCCGATATGAGGTGAGTGAATCGGAAGGATTTTTCCGCTTTCGGCAGTCGCTCAGAAACAGGGTCAGGAGAACAGATCAAACGGCAGGGGAATGACCAGAAACAGGACTCCGAGGACCGCCAGGAGCAGCAGAATCAGAACGATATAGACCCAGCGGCGCCGGGAGCGCTTTCCGAGTAGAATGGGATGATCGAATTCAATATTCCCGGGCAGCAGGTCGGCTGTCTCGCCATGCTCGATCTGTACCGCGGCAACGATTTCATCTTCCGGCAGTTTCAGCAGGCGAGCATAACTGCGCAGGTAACCAAGCACGTAGGTCTGTCCAGGTAGCCATGCATAGTTGTCCTCTTCCAGCGCCTTGATAATGCTGATGTCCTGGTGAAGTTGGCGGGCCACCTCTTCCCGGCTCAGGTTCCGGGCTTCACGCTCTGACTTCAGGCGTTTTCCAGGCCAGACACGCGGCTCAACGGACGGCATCTCCGGTTCTTGTAATGCCTCCCGTTCCATATTCGCGCTCCTATAGTCGTCCCTGGCTTTCCAGTTTTCTCAATTTGCGGGCTTCCTCGGAATCAGGAAACCGCCCCTTGAGCAAAATCGCATAGCTGGCAACCCGATTTCTGTTACCTGCTCGACGTTCCAGCAAAATTCCCAGCCACAGACTTTGGGCATTATGCTTGCGTTGCTCAAGGAAACGCTCGAGATACTGTCGAGACTGACTGTACAGCCCCATATCAAATGTAATCTGGGCCATACCCATATTGGCACTGGGCACCCTGGGATCCAGCTTAAGGGCCTTTAGATAATACTCTTCCGCGCGCTTTAACTTGTTCTGTGCCTCGGCGCACTGGGCCATATTGGCATATATCCCGGCCTTACCTGAGTAAACGGGATCGTTCAGTGCCTTTTCAAAATTTGTCTGTGCGTCATCAAATTTTTTCTGGTCACACAACAGGATGGCGTAGTTATTCAGCAAAGAAGGATCCTTTGGTGTCAGATCCAGGGCGACCAGGAAATGCTTTGCAGCTTCATCAGGCTTGCCGACGCGCCGATACAGTTCCCCCAGGAATTGATGGGCACGTGCATTATCCTCATTCTGTTCAATCGCCTTTTGCAGCTTGTCCATGGCCCGTTCATTATTTCCCTGCTGCATGTAACGCACGCCAAGTTCAGCATTAAGATCCGATGCTTGTTGCAGGCGTTCATCAGACAACTGCGGTTCACTGGTCGTCGTGCAGGCACCGATAAGCAATGACGAAAGCAAAAACGCATACTGCAGGTATCGAGTCATGTTCCTACCCTGTTGATTGGCATCGTGTCACCGGAACGCCGGAGCTTGCGCTTGGTCTTGTCCAGCACTTTACCGGCCAACTGACCACAGGCGGCGTCGATATCATCCCCCCGGGTTTTACGCGTTACCGTCATCAGGCCGGCCTGCATCAAGATATCACGAAAACGATTGATGGTCTGAGTATCGGAACACTGATAGTGGGTGCCGGGAAACGGGTTGAACGGAATCAGGTTCACCTTGGAGGGAATGTTGCGCAACAAAGCGACCAGTTTGTGCGCATGTTCCTCGGAATCGTTAATTCCTGCCAGCATGACATACTCAAAAGTAATCTTGCGACGGGAATCTCCTTCAATGTATCGCCGACATGCCGCCAGCAGATCCTTGATCGGATATTTCCGGTTCAGTGGCACCAGTTGGTTGCGCAACTCGTCATCCGGTGCGTGCAGGGAAACCGCGAGACTGACATCGCTGACCTGTTTGAGTCGATCCAGCGCCGGGATAACGCCGGAAGTGCTCAGGGTGATGCGGCGCTTGGACAAACCATAGGCATTGTCCTCCATCATGATGTTCATGGCGCGCACCACGTTGTCGAAGTTAAGCAGCGGTTCCCCCATACCCATCAATACCACGTTGCTGATGGTACGTTGTTCGCGGGGAATGCTGTTCAGACGCTGATTGGCAATCCATAACTGGCCAATAATTTCAGCGGTGGACAGGTTGCGGTTGAAGCCCTGCTGGGCCGTTGAACAGAAGGAACAATCCAGCGCACAGCCAACCTGGGAAGAAATGCACAAGGTGCCGCGATGATCTTCAGGAATGAAGACCGTCTCAATACAGTTACCGTTATCGACTCGCAACAGCCACTTGATGGTCCCGTCCGCGGAGCGCTGTTCGCTGACGACTTCCGGTGGACGAATTTCGGACACTTGCTGCAATTTCTCGCGCAAGCCTTTGCCGAGGTTGGTCATGGCGTCGAAGTCATCGACACCGAATTGATAGATCCATTTCATCACCTGAGTGGCACGAAAGGCCTTCTCGCCCTGTTCAACAAAGAAGGCCTGCAAGCCGCTCTGATCCAGATTCAGAAGATTGACTTTATCGCGTTCATCCAAGGTGCTAATTGCTCCTGTATCGCTTAGCGGGTCCGCGGACAGATCTCGTCATCCTTGAAGAAGAACGCGATTTCCGCCTGAGCGGTTTCCGGTGCATCTGAACCGTGCACGGCGTTTTCATCCACAGTCGTGGCAAAATCGGCGCGAATGGTTCCCGGAGCCGCTTCCTGGGGATTGGTGGCTCCCATCACTTCCCGGTTCTTGCTGATGGCATTCTCACCTTCAAGTACCTGTACCATCACCGGTCCTGATGTCATGAATTCAACCAGATCATTAAAAAAAGGGCGCTCCCTGTGTACCGCGTAAAACTCACCGGCCTGTTCCTTGCTCAGGTGCAGCATTCGGGCTGCAACGATTTTCAGGCCGGCTTTTTCAAAACGGCTGTAAATCTCGCCAATGACGTTCTTGGCAACAGCGTCGGGTTTAATAATGGAAAGGGTACGTTCAACGGCCATGCAAGGACTCCTGAAATCCGGTTAGCAAGATAGCATAAACCCGCACCATGGCGCGGGTTTA
>JASFNY010000167.1:0-5024 GCA_050116795.1 Thiohalophilus sp. | reverse complement strand
GCGGCGCCGGCTGCGTTACCCCAGGGATGACCCAGTGTGCCGCCACCGAACTGCAGAACGGAGTCGTCACCGAAGATGGTTACCAGCGCAGGCATGTGCCAGACGTGAATACCACCGGAAGCAACTGCGAAGGCGCCCGGCATGGAACCCCAGTCCTGGTCGAAGAAGATACCGCGTGAACGGTCTTCCTTGACGTAGCTTTCGCGCAGCATGTCGATCCAGCCGAGGGTGGAGGCACGGTCGCCTTCCAGTTTGCCCACAACGGTACCGGTATGCAGGTGGTCACCGCCGGACAGACGCAGGATCTTGGTCAGTACGCGGAAGTGGATACCATGGTGCGGATTACGGTCGAGTACCGCGTGCATGGCACGGTGGATGTGCAGCAGCAGGCCGTTGTCACGGCACCACTGTGCCAGACCGGTATTGGCGCAGAAACCGCCGGTGATGTAGTCGTGCATGATGATCGGCGCGCCGATTTCCTTGGCGTATTCGGCACGTTTGAACATTTCGTCCGGAGTCGGAGCGGTAACATTCAGGTAGTGACCTTTACGTTCACCGGTTTCGGCTTCGGCTTTCTGGATAGCTTCCATGACGAAGTCGAAACGCTGACGCCAGCGCATGAACGGCTGGGAGTTGACGTTTTCGTCGTCCTTGGTGAAGTCCAGACCACCGCGCAGACCTTCGTAGCAGGCGCGGCCATAGTTCTTGGCAGACAGACCCAGTTTCGGCTTGATGGTGCAGCCCAGCAGAGGACGGCCGTACTTGTTCATGATGTCACGTTCAACCTGGATACCATGCGGCGGTCCATTACAGGTCATTACGTAGGCAATCGGGAAGCGAACGTCTTCCAGACGCAGGGCGCGTACGGCCTTGAAGCCGAACACGTTACCGACCAGCGAGGTAAATACGTTAACAACAGAGCCTTCTTCGAACAGGTCGATCGGATAGGCGATGAAGGCATAGAAACAGGTGTCATCACCCGGTACGTCTTCGATAGCGTAGGCGCGACCCTTGTAGTGGTCGAGGTCGGTCAGCAGGTCGGTCCAGACGGTAGTCCAGGTACCGGTGGAAGATTCGGCGGCCACAGCGGCGGCAGCTTCTTCACGCGGAACCCCTTCCTGTGGGGTGATTTTGAAGCAAGCCAGCAGATCGGTTTCTTTGATCGTGTAGTCCGGCTCCCAGTAGGTTTCGCGGTAGTCTTTGACGCCCGCGCTATAGGTCTTACCCATGAGGATATCCTCCTAAGTCATTGCAATAAAATCGTTACACCTGATGTCCGGGGCGACCAACCATGGCCTGAAATAGGACAACAGGGACCTTTTTTGGTCGGGGAAGTATAGAGAGCCAAGGTATAAAGTAAATTAAATAATAATGATAAGTTCGATAAGGTTTTACTTATTTGCTGGGTTATTAAGTCTATCTACCTAATTTTGCGAAGATTTTGAGCGATTACGAGGGAGAGTTATCGGACTTCGGTGGTTAAAAATACACCAAACTGATGTATTTCATGAATGCACCTTATATATAGGCTGTTTCCGGATGGTCGGCGAAGAAGGCTCCTGTCGTTCTCGGGCAATCATAATCCACGCTGCCCAAAGGATCGGCCTGTTCGGTATCTGGTTTCTGTAACGCGCGGGGACTATAATTTTTTCTGATATTCCAAGAGAGAAATGCTTATGCACGTTACTCTGCGGCAATTGAAGGTATTCGAGGCGGTTGCGCGACACCTGAACTACACCCAGGCGGCCCATGAGTTGCACCTGACCCAGCCGGCGGTCTCCATGCAGATCAAGCAGCTCGAAGAGTCTGTCGGTCTGCCCCTTTTCGAGCAGATGGGCAAGCAGACCTATCTCACCGAGGCCGGGCGCGAGATGTTTCATTATTGCCGGGCAATTTCACAGCAGCTGAACGAGGCCGAGGAGGTCATCGAGCAGCTCAAGGGGGTCAAGCGCGGGCACCTGGATATCTCGGTCGCAAGTACCGCCAACTACTTCGCCACCCGCCTGCTGGCCAGCTTCATTAATGATTATTCCGAGGTCAGTTTCAGCCTGGATGTCACCAACCGTGCCACCTTGTTGCGCCAGCTGGAGCAGAATGACAAGGACATGGTGATCATGGGCAAACCACCGGAGGGCAGGGGTCTCGAAACCGAGGCCTTCATGGAAAATCCACTGGTCGTGATTGCTCCGCCGGAGCACCCCTTGGCGGGGGAAGCCGGTATCCCTCTGAAGCGACTTGAAAATGAGCCGTTCGTGGTTCGCGAACCCGGTTCGGGCACCTTTATCGCGATGGAGCGCTTTTTCAAGGAGCGTGGCGTACGCTTTAAAACCGGCATGCAGATGACCAGTAACGAGGCCATCAAGCAGGCGGTGGAGGCGGGACTTGGGCTGGGCATTGTTTCGATCCATACCCTGGAGCTGGAGCTGGAAACCGGGCGCCTGGTGGTACTCGATATGGTCGATTTCCCTATCCTGCGGCATTGGTATGTGGTGCATCGCCAGGGGAAACGGTTGTCGCCGGTGGCCCAGGCGTTCAAGGAGTTCGTTCTGAGCCAGGCAAACTCCATGGTTCTGCGGCCCAATCTGCACACGGCCTGAGCTGCTGTAAAAGCCTGATTTGTTTTCACAATCCGGGCTTATTTTCTATCGCGTATTTGCTAGTATGTATAAATAGTGGGAACCCCGATTCTGATTCGAGGTCTACTTTGGCGGAATTGCAGATAACAGGAATCGCATCGCGCATGTCACGACACAAACCAGGTCTGGTCCATCTGCTAATGCTGGCATTGCTGGTTATGCCCTGGCAGAGCCTGTATGCGCAAACGCAGATGCAGACCTCGATCCAGCCTGACAAATGTCAGCATGAGAAGATGCAACCAATGGATTCTGATCATCAGGCTATGACCTGTTGCGATCAGGATTCCAATCATTGCGATCAGAGCTGTCGTGACTGTTTCCATTGCCAGACATTGAATGCTGTGGCAATGGACCTGAATCTGGAATTCGATTCCCAATATTCACAGTACTATTTACCCCACCTGCCGATCTACAGCGGTCTTCCACCCGCTTCTCAATACCGACCTCCAAGAATCCACGTCTGAAGCCAGTACACCTTTAAAGGTGTTATTCACTTTGCATCATGCCGGTAATCGGTACTGGTGTTTGATTCAGACTATGAGGATTCAACATGTTACGTCCCGCATTGTTTTGCGGTGTCATTCTGGCCATTTTATCGGTCAGGCCGTTACTGGCGGCACCCGAATTAACGCTTGAGGAATCGATCCGTCTGGCGCTGGAGCATGATACCGGTTTCAGGATCAGCCAGGCACGCAGTACTGCATTGCAGGAGCAGGCGGTAGCCAACGATTCCCTGCCGGATCCGAAACTGAAACTGGGCTTAATGAATTTCCCGACCGATACTTTCGAGCGGGATCAGGAACCCATGACCCAGCTTCAACTGGGTATTCAGCAGATGTTCCCGGGTGGCGATTCACTGGAATACAAGTCCAGACAAACTCTTTCACGCGCGCAAGCCCAGGGATACCTGTCAGAGGCACAACGACGGCAGCTGATACGTAATGTCCGACAAGCCTGGCTGGAATGGTATTACTGGTATCGTGCTCGCGAGATCGTCAAGCAAAACCATAGCCTCTACAGCAAGCTGGTCCGGATTACCGAGTCCCAGTATGCCAGTGGCGGACAACAGCAACAGGATGTAATTCGAGCCGAACTCGAACTCGGGCTGCTCGATGATCGTCTGGTGGATATTCATAACCAGATAGATGTGGCACGAGCACAACTGGTTCGTTATCTGGGTAACATATCTTCGTCTGCGGCCCCTCCGACAACGTTTCCCACGCTTCCGGAACCCGCCACACCTGAATCATTAACGGAACACCCTATGATTCAGGCCGCGCAGGCAGAGGTCACTGCTCAGGAACATGGTGTATCTGTGGCCCGTCAATCCTACAAACCTTCATGGATGCTGGATGTGACCTATGGTGCGCGTGACGGACTGAATATGGATGGCAGCGAACGTGCGGATTTTCTGTCTGCCATGGTCGTCATGGATATGCCACTGTTCACGTCCAACTATCAGGATCGCAAGGTAGCAGCCAGCAAGCAGTATCTGCAAAGCGCGCAGTACAACCTTGATGATCAGCAGCGTGAATTATACCGGCAGTGGCAAGCCGCCATGACAAGCTGGACAAGTCTGGCGAATCGGTTAGCACGCTATGACGATCAATTACTGCCCATGGCGCAGGAGAACGCGAGTGCCGCGTTACGCGGCTATCAGAGCCGGGGCACGGAATTCAATGCATTGATGCGGGCTCGTATTATGAAGCTGGATACTGAACTCAAGGCACTGCGTCTTCGAATCGATCATGCCAAGGCGCAGTCGCAGCTACTCTATTTGTCAGGAGCAACACAATGAAAACGGCAAAATGGTTCATGATTCTGGGGCTGGGACTGTTATTGACCGCCTGTGGCGATGATTCTTCGACGACGCAGAGTGAGGTAAACAAACCGGCAGAACAGGAAACCGCATTGAGTCATGCAGAAAAACATCTGGATTCGACTTATGTCTGTCCCATGCATCCGCAAATTATCAGGGACGAACCTGGGAATTGCCCGATCTGCGGCATGGATCTGGTGCTCAAGGAACAGGACGAGACAAGTGCGGGCGATAATATTACCGTCAAAGTCTCACCGAGAGTTGTAAACAGTCTCGGTGTGCGTACGATAAAAGCCGAGCGGGATACATTATGGAAAAAGATCGATACGGTGGGATATGTCGATTATAACGAAAGCCTGATTACACATATCCATTTACGTACCCGTGGCTGGATCGAAAAACTCTATGTGGAGTCTGAAGGCGAAAGGGTCAAGAAAGGCCAGTTATTGTACGAGGTCTATGCTCCTGAACTCGTTACAGCGCAGGAGGAATATGTGCAGGCCCTCAGGAGTGGCCACAAGGGTCTGATCAATGCCTCGCGAGAAAGGTTGCTCGCCCTGGGTGTTGGC
>JASFNY010000166.1:0-5029 GCA_050116795.1 Thiohalophilus sp. | reverse complement strand
GTCGACCAGGTCCGCGACCACCGCCGAGGCGGTCGGCTCATCGCCGGCACCGGCACCGTAATAGAGTGTCGGGCCGACGGCATCGCCCATCACCAGCACGGCGTTCATCACGCCATCAACGTTGGCGATCAGGCGACGCTCGGGAATCAGGGTCGGGTGCACGCGCAGTTCAATGCCCTTGTCAGTACGACGGGTCAGGCCCAGATGCTTGATGCGATAACCCAGCTCTTCGGCATAGGCAACATCCTCGCGGGTAATGTTGCTGATGCCTTCGGTATAGGTTGCCTCGAACTGCAGAGGAATACCAAAAGCGATCGAGGAGAGAATAGTCAACTTGTGCGCGGCGTCGATACCTTCCACGTCAAAGGTGGGATCGGCCTCGGCATAGCCAAGTTCCTGCGCTTCTTTCAGAACATCTTCGAAATCGCGGCCCTTGTCGCGCATCTCGGTCAGGATGAAGTTGCCAGTGCCATTGATGATACCAGCCAGCCACTGGATCCGGTTGCCGGCGAGGCCCTCGCGGATCGCCTTTATAATAGGAATACCCCCGGCCACGGCTGCCTCGAAGGCGACCATCACGCCCTTCTTCTGTGCAGCGGCAAAGATCTCGTTGCCGTACTTGGCAATCAGCGCCTTGTTGGCAGTGACTACGTGCTTGCCCTGATCGATCGCCTTCATCACCATATCCCTGGCCAGCGTGTCGCCGCCGATTAGCTCGATGACGATCTCGATGTCGGGATTGTTGACGACTTCTTCGGGATTGGTGGTCAGCTCGATACCGGTTGTATCGCAGATGCGCGGCTTGTTCAGATCCCGTGCGGCGGCATGCGTAATGACAATGCCACGTCCGGCACGCCGGGCGATCTCGTTCGCGTTACGTTGCAATACATTGACGGTACCGCCACCGACGGTACCCAGTCCTAACAATCCTACCTTAACCGGTTCCACTGACTTGCTTCCTCCTGGTTTTATTTGTTTCCGGCGGCGAGCTTTTTCAGATCTTTCGGATCCTTACGCAGCATGTCGCGAATTCCGCGAATCGCCTGCCGGGTCCGGTGTTCATTTTCGATGAGTCCGAAGCGCACGTGATCATCACCGTAATCGCCGAAGCCGATGCCTGGCGAGGCAGCCACCTTGGCTTCCTGCAGCAACAGTTTTGAAAACTCCAGCGATCCGATATCGCGAAACTCTTCGGGAATCGGTGCCCAGACAAACATGGTACCTTTCGGTTTTTCGATATCCCAACCGACCGACTTGAGTCCCTCGCACAACACATCACGTCGCGAACGGTAACGTTCGACAATTTCGGCAACGCAGTCCTGTGGCCCTTCCAGCGCGGTAATCGAGGCCACCTGGATCGGCGTGAACATGCCGTAATCGAGATAGGATTTCATGCGCGCCAGTGCCGCAACCAGGCTCGGATTGCCGACCATGAAACCGACCCGCCAGCCGGGCATGTTGTAACTCTTGGACAGGGAATAGAATTCTACCGCCACGTCCTTGGCACCGTTGACCTGCATGATCGATGGCGCCTTGTAGCCATCGAACACGATATCGGCATAGGCGATGTCATGCACAACCCAGATCTGGTGCTCGCGGGCGATCTCGACCACTTTCTCAAAGAAATCCAGCTCGACACACTGGGTGGTCGGGTTGCCGGGGAAATTCAGCACCAGCATCTTGGGCTTGGGCCAGGAATCCTTGATTGCCTTTTCGAGCTCTTCGAAGAAATCGATGCCCGGCACCAGCGGCACGTGGCGAATATCGGCACCGGCAATGATGAACCCGTAAGGATGGATCGGATAGGCCGGGTTGGGCACCAGTACTGCGTCACCGGGGCCGACCGTGGCCAGCGCCAGGTGGGCCAGACCTTCCTTGGAACCGATGGTGACAATCGCTTCGGAATCCGGATCAAGATCCACGTCAAAGCGCTGCTTGTACCAGCGGCAAATGGCGCGACGCAGGCGGGGAATACCACGCGAAAGGGAATAACGATGGGTGTCGGGTCGCTGGGCCACCTCGACCAGCTTGTCGACGATGTGCTGCGGGGTCGGCTGATCGGGATTGCCCATGCCGAAGTCAATGATATCCTCGCCGCGGGCCCGCGCCGCCGCCTTCAATTCGCCAACAATATTAAAGACATACGGCGGCAGCCGTTTGATTCTCGGAAAATCGTCTATCAAGTGGGTAATCCGATATGAAAAATGGTTAATGTTAGGGGGCCGCTGTTCGCGTCCCCTGCTCCGCCGCAAAGCAGGTAACATTAACGGGTTACCCTACAAACTGTCAATGTTCCCGTAAAATTCAGGGACTTAGCCTGATATCGCCGTTCAGGCACTTGACGCCGCGCCCGCCGCTGGCGGATGCTGTTGCACCCGAACAGATACTTCAGGATTCGAATGAAATTCAGTCTCGACCAGGTCGGTGGCCTGACCATTCGCAGTTATCACCCCGGCAGCATCACCGTGACGATTCCCGCCTGGCATCCGCTGCGCGGTGTGGTCAATATCGAGCAGGATGAGGAAGGCAATGCCAGTATCACCGAGAGCGTGATCCTCACCCGGGAAGAACTGACCTGTGACTGGACACCCCAGAACTACGACGAACTCGAGGCCGAACACCTCACCACCCTGCTTGCCTACGAACCGGAACTGATCCTGCTCGGGACCGGCGAGCAACTGCGCTTTCCCGATAGTGAAACCATGGCCAGCGTGCAGCAGGCCGGCGTGGGTCTGGAAGTCATGGATACCGCTGCCGCCTGTCGCACTTTCAACATCCTGGTTGGTGAAGGTCGCAAGGTTGTCGCCGCCCTGATGATGATCTAACTGTCGTTATCCCCCTGTTTAGTCAACTGATAACTTTATTGTGACCATTCTCGCGGATTGTATTTTTTTCGCTAAAGCCGCAGCAATTTACAGGAACACCGATCTAGAACTGTATCGCAATATCAAAAATTGCGATTAAAGTTTGAAATAGCTTGTTGATGTGCTTTTAAGAACAGAAAACAGCCTGGCGAGAACTATTCGACAAAATTATAAATTGACACTAAAATTGAAAAACACTCGATCCAGGCTCGATGTGACCAACCTCGCGAATTTGATCATTCCCTCTAAAGTCATATAAACAATCGAAGATTTACCTGGTATGGATGAACCAAACGGTTTGTGATCAATCTCCCGGAATCATCATTCAACACTAAAGTCGATAAATGTCCCGTCCCAGGCAAGCGTGACTTTTCTCACAGAATCGAAAACCTGCGCTAAAGTCATATAACCGGTGAAAAACGTGAGAGATTACTTTAGAAAAATATTCGTGACCGGTTTATTAAAAACAAACGCTACGGCCAAAGTCATAATATCGACCGACTTTGACCTGCGTGACAAAATTCACGGAATCGTTATTAATTGCTAAAGTCGCTTAAGTACCAAATTCAATGGCGCGCGAACGGGTTCTTGCGCAATTCAAAGAACTGCAGCACGCTCACTGTCAACGCCGGCAGGAAAGTCAGGCTGACCACGGCCGTTCCCAGCAGGCCGAACATCACGATCACCCCGACCCCACGATACAACTCGGTCCCCTCACCCGGCAGAAATACCAGCGGTGCCAGACCAACTACCGTGGTAAGCGTCGACATGGCGATCGGCCGTAGCCGGGTGTCAACCGCATCGGCCACCGCCTCGCGGGCATGCATACCGGCCTCACGCACATTCATGATGGACTGATGCACGATCAGGATCGGATTATTGACCACGGTCCCCATCAGGATCAGGAAACCGAGCATCGCGATCATGTCGAACGGCAGGTTCAGCCCCGGCAAACCGACCAGGGCAAACCCGCTTCCCGCCAGGTTGAACAGCCACAAACCAAAGATTCCGCCGCTGACCCCCAGCGGTATCGTGGTCATGATCAACAATGGATAACCCCAGTGAGTGAAGATAGCTACCAGTAACAGGTAGATGATAATGACCGCGACAATGTAATTCGCCGTCAACGCTTCACGCGTGGCCTGCAATTGGTCACTGGCACCGGAGATCGACATGCTGATATTGCTCGGCACCTGGCCCGAGCCGCGAAGATACTGCACCAGTTCACTTCGCACGCGCGCGACCCCGGTCTCCAGGGCGACATCATCCGGCGGAATGATGTTCAACGTCACCGTCCGCTTGCCGTTGAGGCGGCGAATCTCGTTGGTATCGACGGTCTCAACGATTCGGGCGATTGATGAAAACGGTACAACGGCCCCTGTCGGAGTATAGATCGGTTTCTTGTTGAGATTGTCGAGTGAGGCGTTTACGCCATCCTTGCTGTAGAGGTAGATATCGATCTTGTCATCGTCCATGAAAAATTCACTGACAAACGCGCCGTCTGTCAGGGCGGCCACGGTATAGCCTAGTTCTTCGGTGTTCATTCCCAGTTCCGATGCACGTTCCCAGCGCGGGCGAATCTCGACCAGCGGTTGCGACAATGAGAGTGTCGAGGGATTGGCGCGCAGTCGCGGTGAGTCGAATATCTCTTCGGCACGCTGATAGGCCTTGTTGGCCACATCGTACACCGAGGCCAGATCCGGACCGGAAATATCCAGGTTAACGCTACGCGTGCCCCCCGAGTTGCTGGTGATGATCGAACCACGGGTAACAAACGGACGCATTGCCGGGTATTCACGGTACTTGGCATACAGGGCATCCATCAGCGGCTTGATATGCGAGGGATCCCTGGGCTGGGTAATAATTCGAATGCGGTGCGGCTGAATGCTGAGGTTCAGGTATTTGATGGCCGGGACCTTTGTCTCACCGTCATCGAACTGTTCCGGTGAGTCCTTCAGATACGGCATGAAGTATGCCTGCAGCTCCTGGCCGATCCGGTTCATGGTATCGAGGTTATAACCCGGTGGCGAACTCAGTGAGGCAAAGAGTTTCGGCTCTTCACCTTCAGGCAGGTATTCAGCTGGCGGCGTCAGTAACAGATAAATAAATAGACTAATGACAATTGTGATTGCCATGACCCGCAAGCGCTGTGTTGGTTCGGCAAT
>JASFNY010000165.1:0-5034 GCA_050116795.1 Thiohalophilus sp. | reverse complement strand
CGACGTCCACATCCAGGTCGACCCGTACCTGAGCGTATCGGAAGCCCACTTCGTCAGCGAGCGGGTGCGCAAGCAGGTGATCACGAAAGTGGAAGAAGTGAACGACGTCACCGTGCATATTGATCCGGAGAATGACGAGAAGGTGCCGCTGAATCTGAATTTGCCCGCCCGTCATGAATTGCTGCGTGGGCTGGAAAAGGCCTGGGAACAGATTGAAGAATCCCGGCATATTGCTCACACTACTCTGCATTACCTGCAAGGCGGTATCCAGGTCGAGTTGATTATGCCCATCGAACTGGTGCAGGGTCTGGATCAAAACCAGCGCGAGGCCTTGCGTCAGCGTTTTGCCCGTGCCGCCCGGGAGGTTGAGGGTGTACAGTCGGTTCGGCTGTTATTTCGCTGACGCACCAATATCGAGCATTGATTCAAATTAGCGCTCTTTTATGGTGCAATTGCATTTCCGTGGTGCGTCTGCCAGCGCAAGAAATACCGCCGGATCAACGGCTTGCAGTATGGCATGGTTCATGCACTTGAATGGGCAACAGATTTTAACTGTGTGATTCACAAGGAACTTCTGGATAACACTGAATTTCGCGAAAAGAAAACTGGAGAACAGTAATGTCTGACAATGTCATGAAGATGATTAAAGATAACGGCGTCAAATTCATTGACTTCCGTTTCACCGATACCCGCGGCAAGGAACAGCATGTTTCCGTGCCGGCCCACACCGTGGACGATACACTATTCACGGAAGGTAAAATGTTCGACGGCTCCTCCATCTCTGGTTGGAAGGGCATCAACGAGTCTGACATGATTTTGATGCCGGATGCCGACACTGCAATCATGGATCCTTTCTCGGAAGAGCCGGCCCTGATCCTGACCTGCGATATCCTGGAACCGGCCACCGGCCAGGGTTACGAACGTGATCCCCGCTCCATCGCCAAGCGCGGTGAAGCCTATCTGAAATCAACTGGCATCGCCGACACTGCTTTCTTCGGACCGGAACCTGAGTTCTTCGTTCTTGACGACGTTCGCTGGGGTGCCGACATGAGCGGTGCGTTCTACAAGGTGGATTCCGAAGAAGCCGAATGGAACTCCGAACGGGTTTACGATGACGGTAACATCGGTCACCGCCCCGGTCTGAAGGGTGGTTACTTCCCTGTCCCGCCAGTAGATTCACTGAACGATCTGCGTGCTGCCATGTGTCTGGCCATGGAAGAGATGGGTGTCGAAACCGAAGTACACCATCACGAAGTAGCCACTGCCGGCCAGTGTGAAATCGGCACCAAGTTTGAAACCCTGGTGACTCGTGCCGACTGGAACCAGCGTATGAAATACTGCATCCATAATGTTGCCCACATCTACGGCAAGACGGCCACCTTTATGCCGAAGCCGCTGGTAGGTGACAACGGTAGTGGTATGCACGTGCATCAGTCCCTGGCAAAAGACGGTCAGAACCTGTTCTCAGGTAACGAGTACGGTGGCCTGTCTGAAACCGCGCTGTACTACATCGGCGGCATCATCAAGCACGCACGTGCACTGAACGCCTTCACCAACGCTTCCACCAACTCCTACAAGCGTCTGGTACCGGGCTTCGAAGCTCCGGTTATGCTGGCCTATTCAGCTCGTAACCGTTCTGCCTCGATTCGTATTCCGTGGGTTGCTAATCCGAAGGGTCGCCGTATCGAAGTCCGTTTCCCTGATCCGACCGCCAACCCTTACCTGGCATTCACCGCCATGATGATGGCCGGTCTGGACGGTATCCAGAACAAGATCCATCCGGGCGATGCCATGGACAAGGATCTGTACGATCTGCCGCCTGAAGAAGCGGCCAGCATCCCGACCGTTTGTCATTCATTCGACCAGGCGTTGGACGCATTGAGCGAAGACCGTGCGTTCCTGACACAGGGCGGTGTATTCACCGATGACGTCATCGATGCCTACATCGCACTGAAGATGGAAGAAGTCACTCGCTTCCGTATGACTACCCATCCGGTCGAGTTCGATATGTACTACAGCCTGTAAGCGACATACTCGAACCTGAAAACAGAACGCCCCCGCAAGGGGGCGTTTTTGTTTGTGTTGTCGCGAACAACATTCGCGGCTATGCTTATTGAATGAGAATTCTTTGTCTGATCACATTGTTTTTGTTCGCCCTGCCCGGCGTAACCGCCGAAAAGGCGTATAAAATAGTTCACCCGGATGGCACGGTGGAATACAGCGATCAGCCTGCCGAGGGCGGTGAAGAAATCAGGATTCAAAAAGCGCCAACCACGAAAATGGAAAAGGCGCCGGCCCTTGATACTAACGCTGCGAAACAAGGCGCTCAGCAAGATATTCCGGATTACACGCTGACGATTACCTCGCCCACCAACGATGAGACAATTCGTGACAACACTGGTAATGTCACCCTGTCTGGCCGGGTTTCACCTTCTCTCAGAGGTATACACAGGTTGCGCTGGAGCATGGATGGCAATGCACTGAGTCAGACAGGTGTCTCAGTATCGCTGGAGAACGTGGATCGGGGCAGCCATACGGTGCGTCTCGAGGTGGTCGATCTGAACGGTAATGTGCTCACTGCCAGTGAACCGGTCACCTTCCACCTGATTCGAGTCAGCACCATTCCGCCCGCCAATCCCGCGCCGAACTTCCCCAAACCCAAGCCCAAGGCGCCCACTCCCTGAATCTGCCGCACCAATATGGTGCGCGCTATTGGTTTCTAGGTTATGCTATAGCAAGCGCCGACGGAACAATTGCGCCAAAAAGGCGCAAACATTACTTCCCCGATCCCTGTGCGGGCATCTAACCAGCTGTTATATAAGGAATTACTCGTCAGGTGCAAAAACCTGCTGAACATGCCCGGAAAACGGCGTGTTGTGGTTTGTTTCTTGCTATATCCGGGTATGGAGACAATGACCCAATCCCCTGAAATACGACAACGAGTTCTGGAGGCGATGACCTCGGGCCTGATGCTGTTCGACCAGGATCTGCGCCTGCGCTACGTCAACGCCGCTACCGAAATGCTGTTTGGCAGCAGTGGTCGACACCTGGTGGGTCATCTTTTCGAAGAGCTGTTCGAGGCCGAGCAGAGCGTGATCGATGAACTGCACGAGGCACTGGACACCGGTCATCCGTTTACCCGGCACGAGGTGACCCTGAAGTTGATCCATGGCCACGAGGTGGTGGTGGACCTGACCGCCCTACCGCTGATGGAGCGCGAACAGGCGCCTGAAATGTTGGTCGAGGTCAGCAAGATGGACCGGCTATTGCGGATCGCTCGTGATGAAAGCCGTGCTACACAGCAGCAAAATACCCAGCAGATGCTGCGCGGTCTGGCACATGAGATCAAAAATCCCCTGGGCGGATTGCGCGGTGCCGCCCAGTTGCTGGCCCGCGAACTGCCGACTGATGAACTCAAGGAATACACCGGGGTCATCATCAGCGAGGCGGATCGTCTGCAAAAATTGGTTAACCGGATTCTTGGTCCGAACAAGATGCCGAAAATGGAGCCGGTCAGCGTGCATGAAGTACTGGAACATATCCGTAGTCTGCTACTGGCAGAAGCACCGCAGGGTATCCGTATTCGACGTGACTACGATCCAAGTATTCCTGACATCAAAGCGGATCGTGATCAGTTAATCCAGGCTTTGTTGAATATCATGCGCAACGCGATACAAGCTATGCATGGCGAGGGCGATATCACCCTGCGCACACGCGTTATACGCAAGTTCACCATTGGTCAGAAGCAGCATGACCTGGTGGCGCAGATCCAGGTGATTGATAACGGCCCAGGTATTCCGAAGGAGATGCTGGAGCAGATTTTTTTCCCCATGGTTTCCAGCCGTGCGGAAGGGACCGGGCTGGGATTGGCCATTGCACAGTCATTGATTCAGCAGCACAACGGCATCATTGAGTGCAAAAGCAAACCCGGCCGAACCGAATTTACCATTTATATACCGATTGAAACCGAGGCGTAAAAATCATGAGCAAGGAAACCATCTGGATCGTTGACGATGATCGCTCAATTCGCTGGGTACTGGAAAAGGCGTTCAAGAACGCTGACATGGAAGTACGCAGTTTTGATGAGGCTGAAGGCGTGTTGCGGGCCCTTAACCGCGATGAGCCCGATGTCATCATCAGCGATATCCGTATGCCGGGCATGGACGGACTGGAACTGCTGTCGCGTATCCATGAGAAGCATGTCGATTTACCGGTCATTATCATTACCGCGCACACCGATCTCGACAGTGCGGTTAGCGCTTACGAGGTTGGAGCATTTGAATATCTACCCAAACCGTTTGACGTGGATGAAGCGGTGGAGCTGGCTCGACGAGCTATCAACCATCGACGTGAAACCGGCGGCGGCGAGATACACAATGGCCAGCTGGATGCCGAGATTATCGGTGAGGCACCGTCCATGCAGGAGGTGTTTCGCGCGATCGGTCGGCTGGCGCGTTCCAATATCACGGTACTGATTAACGGTGAATCGGGTACCGGTAAAGAGCTGGTAGCCCAGGCACTGCATCGTCACAGTCCGCGTGCGAACAAACCATTTATCGCACTCAATATGGCGGCGATTCCGCGTGATCTGCTGGAATCAGAATTGTTCGGTCATGAAAAGGGCGCCTTTACCGGTGCCAATGCAGCACGCCAGGGACGTTTCGAGCAGGCAAACGGTGGCACGTTGTTTCTCGACGAGATCGGTGACATGCCTGCCGAACTTCAAACGCGCCTGTTGCGCGTGCTGGCGGACGGCGAGTTTTATCGTGTTGGCGGACACAGTGCAGTCAAGGTCGACGTCAGAATCATTGCCGCCACTCACCAGAACCTGGAAAAACTGGTGGAACAGGGCCGTTTTCGCGAAGACCTTTTCCACCGCCTGAACGTTATTCGAATTCATATTCCGTCGCTGCGCGAGCGGCGCGAGGATATTGCTCTTCTGGCGAAGCACTTTTTACGCAGCGCCGCCAAGGAGCTCAACGTTGAGACCAAGAGTTTGGATAAGGAAGTGACCGAATATCTCTCCCGACTCGA
>JASFNY010000164.1:0-5058 GCA_050116795.1 Thiohalophilus sp. | reverse complement strand
ACCAGTTCTGCCGCGTCCTCTGTTGATCGTATCCTGAACGTCTTTCCTTCGGGAGAAGAAGCCTATGTCCGTACGATGCTGTCGACATCCTTGGTTGGTATCATCTCACAGCAACTTATTCGGCGTGGTGACAGCAAAGGCCGGGTTGCGGCCCTGGAAATCATGATCAACAATGCAGCAATCGGCAACGTTCTTCGCGAAGGTAAAACCGAGCAACTGGAAAATATCATACAGGGTGGCGCCATGCAGGGTATGCAATTGATGGATACCGCGCTGCAACGTCTGGTTGATTCGCAGCTAATCACCGGTGAAGATGCCTACATGAAAGCACGAAATAAATCCCAATTCTCCAAATATGTCGAGGGATACGAAGAAGCCATTGAAGACATCGCCGGACAGAGCACCCCGGATTATTCAAACGCGGATGTTGAAGAGATCGTGCTATCTTCCGAACCTGATCTCAAATCATAATTTATATTTAGGATACGACCATGGGCAGCAAATTGATAATGACCCTCGATGGAGCCGTAGTAAGAGAATATCCTATTGATAAGGATAGCATCAGCATTGGTCGAAAACATGGC
This sequence comes from Thiohalophilus sp., assembly GCA_050116795.1. Taxonomy (GTDB): domain Bacteria; phylum Pseudomonadota; class Gammaproteobacteria; order UBA6429; family Thiohalophilaceae; genus Thiohalophilus. The sequence goes on along the minus strand of JASFNY010000164.1, from coordinate 4,474 downwards.
AATGATATCCAGTTAAATGATCTCACAGTTAGTGGACGTCATTCCCTGATTGTCACTATGGGTGAACATGTTTACGTCGATGATCTTGGTAGTACTAATGGCACCCTGCTTAACGGTGCCCGCATCACAAAAACATTACTCAAACAGAGTGATGTTATTCAGGTTGGGAATTACCAGTTTACTTATTTTGATGATGAGGAACAGGAATACGAGCCCACCATGTTCATCCAGGCGGAAATAGAAGATACGCAACAGATGGACACTCGCGCACCGGCAGATACTGCCTTAAAAGGCGAAAAGCTGGCGGGTGTTAAAATTCTCAATGGACCACTGGCGAAAAAAGTACTGGAACTTCGCAAACCATTCAATACTATCGGCTTCAACGGGATCAAAATGGCGATGATTGCCCGCAACACCCGGAATTACACCATTTCCTCGCTACGTAGCAGTAAATTACGGCGTGCATCCGACACCCCGATGATTAATGGCAAACCCCTGACCAATGAAGCAGTTACACTTAAAGATCAGGATATTATCGAACTCGCCGGTACTCAAATGAAGTTCTTCTATATTGAATAAAAGAACCGGCACTCTCTCCTATCCCCTTGACCGGTAAACTATCTTCATATTGTTCACTTACTGGAACGCCTGAACAAACCGACAAAACTGTTTTTAATCTGCATACCAGCTACAAATGCCGCAGGGATTGTCAGCAGTGTCACCAGAGTAGCGAATGCCAGCCCCCAGGACAGCGCCAATGCCATTGGTGCAACAAACGGATCTGAACCTCCCCAACCGTAGGCGGTCGGCAACAGACCCAGTACAGTTGTCGCAGCAGTAAGAATTACGGCACGCAGTCGACGTCGCCCTGCCTGCAGTACAGCTTCATATATATCCATTCCTTGCTGCATGGCGCGCTGGATAAATACCACCATGATCAATGAACTGTTAACCACGACACCGGTTAATGCCACCATGCCGAGACTGGAGAAAAATGACAATGGCATGTCACGCCAGAACATGTCATGCAGCAAGAAACTGATCACGATCCCGACAATACCAAAGGGTATAGCCAGCATCACAAGAATAGGATAGCCGAGATTATTAAACTGGATGGCAAGAATAAAGAATATGCCTATCAGCGCCAAAACAAACGCAGTCTTCAAATCCTCGAACGATTCCTGGTTTTTCTCGTTCTCACCGCCATATACCACACGCACATCACCTTTATTATCTCCCAACCATTCAGGCTCACCTCTGGCCACGGCCTTGTTGACCTCCAGGCTGGTGGTTTTCTGGCTATCGATATTTGCAACAACAGTAACCGCCTGTACACCTTGTGTATGGCGAATCGTTGTATAGCCTGGCTCTTGCTTGAGATTGGCGAGTTTTTTCAAGGGCACAAGACCGCCCTGGTTATTGGGAATTTCGATATCCAATAATGCCTCTATCGGATCCGTATTATCATGTGGAATACGAATAGTTATATCCACTTCTTCAGTTCCCTTGCGGGTGGTAGAAACACGAAGACCGTCAACTCCCGCTCGTACATGACTGGCTATTGTTGAGAGATCTATACCAGCATATGCGGCTTTGTACCGATCGACGACTACATGTAACTCCGGATCGCCCGGCTCAAGACCGCTTTCAACCGTCGTTATTCCAGGTAGTTCTTTTACGAAATCCATAAGTTGTCGTGCGACATATTCATTCAGGTTGCTGTCATTGCTTGAAACTTCGACTTCAAGGGCATGACCTGTCGGTGGCCCATGCTTTATTTCACCCAGGGTTAACGCCATAGAAGGATATTTTTCAGGTAATGTTTCCTCAAAATGTCGCATGTCATCCAGCGCATTGTGACCTTCTCGCAATATCGCCGGTATATAGATCACGCGGATTTGCCCAAAACGGCTCCCGCGCTGCATTAATGGATCATTACTGTCACGGGCGATCTGACCGGTGGAAATAATTGTATTTTCAAGATATTCCGGATTGATTTTATTCCGAATATTCTTGTCAATATCACGCAACTGTTCGCGCATCGATTCAAGGCTGGTGCCAGCAGGCGCGGTAGCACGCACGATATATTCATCTACATCGACGGGAGGGAATAGCTGAAATTTGAGAAAGTTCATCGCTAAAAACAAGCTGGTAATCAGCACAAGAACGGACAACAGCAGGGTTACCCAGTTATGGCGTATTGCTATTTCGAGCACTCGAACATACATCGATTCCAGTTTGACTAACCATCGTCTTTCGCCGGGCTGTTTTTTCCTGTTTGTGACATGGGCAACATGACTGGGAAGAATCAGGAATGATTCCAGCCAGGAAAAAATCAGCAGTGATATGACGACAATAGGAATAGCAACAATAAACTTCCCAATTACCCCGCCCATAAACAACATGGGCATGAAAGCAACCACCGTTGTCATGACCGTTGCCGTAACCGGGCCAAGTAGTTCGCTTGCCCCGGTGACTGCTGCTTCATTTGGGGATAGACCCTGCTCCATGTGATAGGTAATGTTCTCTCCGATGATTATCGCATCATCGACCAGCATACCCAGGACCATGATAAAACCGAGCATTGATACCAGATTCAATGTGATTCCGTACAAATACAACACATAGAGTCCGGTCAAAAATACGATCGGTATACCCCATGTTGTGGTGAGAGCCACAGAAGGACGCAAAAACATGATCAGTGAGAGAAACACGAGAAACAGCCCGACCATTGCATTATTGGTCAGTACGCCAAGCCTTACTTTTGCAAAACGGGAAAAATCCTGAAATGTCTCTATCTTAATGTCATTGCCATAGCGTTTTGGAACCTTATTAATATATGACTTGATACGGTCAACCGTGTCGATGATATCGGCTTCCGCTTTTTTCATTATGATGAGATTTAATGCTGGTATACCACTTACATCATAATAAACATCAGCCTCTTCCAATGCCTCTTTAACAGTAGCAATATCACCCAGCAGTATCCCTTCGCCTTCTTCATTAGCCCGCAATACCAGCTGACTGATATCACTGGTCTCTTGGTACTCGCCCACAATCCGGACAGAACGCTGTCCCTGTGAAGTTTCCAGATCTCCACCGGGCGCATTGACATTCCAGTTATCCAGTACCTGTGCAATCTCACCGATGGATATTCGCTGTTTTCGTAATTCTTCAGGTTTTGCGATCACCTGTAGTTCAGCCCGGCGGTCGCCCTGGATCTGTACTCGAGCTATGCCATCGAGATTCAGCAAATCATCTTCAATATCATCAACCAGTCGCTTAAGCGCCACTTCATCACGCGGAGCTGAAATGGCCATCTGTATAATAGGGATGAGTTTGCCATCGATTTCCAGTACCTGGGGATCTTCCGGCATATCACTTGGCAGGGTTGCACGATTGACTGCGAGCTGAATGTCACTGACGATCTGATCCCGATTGCTTGCATCAGGATCCAGCTCAAGATTGATTTGCCCGGAGCCGGGAAAAGCAATCGATTTCATCGTATCTATGCCATCCAGAGAGCGTAGCTCCTGTTCGATAGGCGTAATGACAATACGCTCGATTTCTTCCGGCGAAGATCCGGGGTAAGCGAAAGCTATCCGAACTTTGTCCAGGTTAACATTTGGAAATGCTTCGCGATTGATTTTTGTGCTGCCAATGATACCCAGCACTATCAAAAATATTGATATCAGATATACAACCAGGCTGCGATTAACCAACAAGCGAATCATGGTGATACCCTGTTCAATTCTGCCGTATCCCAGAAAGTGCCGTGCAGGATTCGTAATGCACTGACACGCCTTGCCAGCTCCACTTTCTGTTCTGCTACGCTTAAGCGGGCATCATTCAATTCATTATTAAACCGAATCAGATTGTCTGTACGTTCCCGGCCCTGACGATAGCGTTCTACCGCTTCGTCAAATTTTTTCTCTTCACTTTCAAGATGCCGGCGACTGCTGTCCAGTGCGCGTCGCGTGGCATTGATTTCACGCACCAGGCTGGCCATTCCATATGTCAGTTCATCCCGCGCCCGGCGTATTTCCTCGATTGCGATGGTCCGGTCCAGTTGTGCCTGACGGACTTCTGCATCAAGGCCACCCCGATTGAATGCTTCCCGATACTCAAAACGAACCTGCCCAGCAACGTCTTGTTCGCTGACAGAACCTGCCATTGAATCACCATCGCGAGTACGGGTGCCGACCGACAATACAAGGTCAAGCTTGTCACGACGCTGATCACGACTGCGACGCAAAATTGTCTCGGTGACTTCCAGTCGCGCCATATTTTTCTGTAAAAGCGGGTAGCGTGTTTCAGCCTGGGCAATCAACTCGTCTATCTCATAGTCTGTCAGTTCAGTCTGTAATTGCAGGCTACTTTTATATCGACTGTCCCAGGATTCTCCCATCAGGCGGTTAAGTGAAATCTGTTGCTGTTCCAGAGTTACTTCGAATTGACGCACAGCTGTTTCTCG
>JASFNY010000163.1:0-5060 GCA_050116795.1 Thiohalophilus sp. | reverse complement strand
CTGGGCCTGTTCCTTCGGGTTCGTCATTAATACCCCGACAAATTCACAATATTCCAGGAGCATTACCCGGTGCATGGGTAATGCAATGATTATGAGCTCAAAAAGCCGCTATTCTTTTGGCGGCTTGATGAAAAACATGTAAAAAAGATAGCTGATGATCGCGACAGAGACGATTAAAACTATCAGAGAGAGAATACCGGTCCAGCTACCTAGCAAAAGATCCAGCATAACTTCACTCCTTGTCTTTCATCACGGCGGGAGCCACCAGGCTCCCACCGTATCGATTTGATATCAGTTTGAAAGACTGTAGACGTAGGCCGCCAGCAGGTGCACTTTGTCTTCACCGAGAAAATCCTTGTGCGCCGGCATCTTGCCCTGCCGTCCTTCCAGAATAGTCTGGCGAATCACGCCCGGTGAACCACCGTACAACCAGATATTGTCAGTCAGGTTGGGTGCACCCATGATTGGATTGCCCTTGGCGTCCTGCCCATGGCAAACCGCACAGTTCTGCGCAAAGACCTTTTTGCCGGCAGCAACCTTGTCGGCGTCGGCTTCACGTCCGTTCAGACTCACAACATACGCGGTAACGTTATCGATCGCTTCATTACCGAGATGCTGATGAGCAGGCATGATACCGTTACGACCATTCAGAATGCTGGTCTTGATCATTTGCGGCTGACCACCCCACAACCAGTCGTCATCCTTGAGACTCGGGAAGCCACGTGCTCCGCCGGCATCCGAACCGTGACAGGTGGCGCAATAGGTCAGGAACAGACGCCGACCTGCCTCCATGGCTTCGCCACTGGTCGCCAGTTCCGGTATATCGGTCTTGGCATAACTTGCGAAGATCGGGCCATACTGCTGCTCGGCCAGCTGCATCTCGTTTTCATATTGCCCGGTGGAACTCCAGCCCACTACACCCTTGAAATTCCCCAGACCGGGATACAGCACCAGGTAGCCCAGACCAAATACGATGGTGATATAGAACAGCCACAGCCACCAACTGGGTAACGGATTGTTGTATTCCTGCAGGTTGCCATCCCAGGTATGCCCGGTGACATCCCCTTCTGCCGCTTCACCACTGCGACGTTTGCTGGCCCATCTGATCAGCCAGTAGCAGGCGACGATATTGGCCACGGTAATAACGGCAACGTACCAGCTCCAGAACGTACTCATGATGCTGTCTCCTTCTTATTCTCATCGCGGGGATGTTCCGGTTCGTTCAGTGGCAGGTGGGCGGCCTCGTTAAAATCACGCTTGCGTTTACCGCTCCAGGCCCAGAACACGATACCTATGAACACCACGAACATGACTACGGTGTACCAACTACGCACATCATTCATATCCATGTGGTCACCTCCGCGTCTTGATGCTGGTACCCAGACCCTGCAGATAAGCGATCAGCGCATCCATTTCAGTCTTGCCCTTTACGGCATCCGCCGCATTGGCAATCTGCTCATCACTGTAGGTCTGGCATCCGTTACAGGTTGAAGATATCAGCGTGTTCATGACTTGCATCTTCTTCGCAGTATCCGCGCCATCAAGCTTGTTTTCCGACAACCATGGAAACCCCGGCATATTGGACTCGGGCACGACGTCACGTGGATTATTCAGATGTACCCGGTGCCAATCGTCGGAATAACGTCCACCAACCCGGGCCAAATCCGGTCCGGTACGCTTGGAACCCCACTGGAACGGATGGTCGTAAACGAATTCACCCGCCACCGAGTAGTGACCGTAACGCTCGGTCTCGGCACGGAACGGACGGATCATTTGCGAATGACAGACATAACAGCCTTCGCGCACGTAGACGTCACGGCCTTCCAGTTGCAGCGCGCTGTAGGGTTTTAGACCGTCCACCGGTTCGGTGGTGTCCTTGATAAAGAACAGCGGGACGATTTCGACCAGGCCACCAAAGCTGATGACTATGATGACGAACAGAACCAGCAGGCCGACATTGGTTTCGATTTTTTCATGACTCATTGCTCAGCCCCCCTTATGCCGTCTGCGGAATAGTGGCATCGGCCGATTTGCCGCCGGCGATGGTTTTCCACACGTTATAGGCCATGATGAACATTCCGCTCAGATACAGCAGCCCACCAATCAATCGGACGGTATAGAACGGATACATGGCTTCCAGGCTTTCGACAAAGCTGTAAGTCAGGGTACCGTCATCGTTTACGGCACGCCACATCAGTCCCTGCATGACACCGGCAATCCACATCGAGGCGATGTACACCACGATCCCGATCGTAGCGATCCAGAAATGGGTGTCGATCAGTTTCACCGAGTGCATTTCCTGCTTACCGAACAGCTTGGGTATCAGGAAGTAGACCGAACCGATTGATACCAGCCCGACCCAGCCGAGCGCACCGGAATGCACGTGGCCGATGGTCCAGTCGGTGTAATGCGACAGGGAGTTGACGGTCTTGATTGACATCATCGGCCCTTCAAAGGTCGACATGCCGTAGAAGGACAACGATACGATCAGGAACTTGAGAATCGGGTCGGTACGCAGTTTATGCCACGCCCCGGACAGGGTCATGATGCCGTTGATCATTCCGCCCCATGAAGGTGCCAGCAGGATCAACGAGAACACCATCCCCAGTGACTGGGCCCAGTCGGGCAGCGCGGTATAGTGCAGATGGTGCGGTCCGGCCCACATGTACGTGGAAATCAGGGCCCAGAAATGCACTACCGACAGGCGATAGGAGTAGATTGGCCGTTCTGCCTGCTTGGGAATGAAGTAATACATCATGCCCAGGAAACCGGCCGTGAGGAAAAAGCCCACCGCGTTATGCCCGTACCACCACTGCACCATGGCATCGATCGCACCGGGATACACTGAATAGGACTTGGTTAACGTGACCGGCAGCTCCATGCTGTTGACCACATGCAATACAGCGATGGTGAGAATAAAGGCCCCGTAAAACCAGTTGGCCACATAGATATGCTTGACCCGGCGCTTTAATATGGTCCCGAAGAACACGATGGCATAGGCCACCCAGACCACGGTAATCAACAGGTCGATAGGCCATTCCAGTTCGGCATATTCCTTACTGGTAGTGATCCCCAATGGCAGGCTGATGGCCGCCAGCAGAATGATCAGCGTCCATCCCCAGAAGGTAAACGCCGCCAACCCGTCACTGAACAACCGCACCTGGCAGGTTCGTTGCACTACGTAATAGGACGTGGCAAATAACGCGGAACCACCGAAAGCAAAAATCACCGCGTTGGTATGAAGTGGACGTAATCGGCTGTAGGTCAGCCACGGGGTATCGAAGTTGAGTTCCGGCCAAACCAACTGCGCCGCAATCACGACCCCGACCAGCATCCCGACGATGCCCCAGACCACGGTCATCACCGTAAACTGACGCACCACCTTGTAGTTATAGGTCGATTGGTTATCCATGGACTTTCCTTTTTATTCTCAGCAAACCAGAGGAAGGCGACTAGCCTGAACAATATCCAAGCCACGTCATTAAACCTAGTCCAGCCATTGATCTGGATCAAAAGAAAAGCCGTATTTTTTTATATACGGGGAAACCCCGTTTTAGATAAGGAAATCAGACGCCATGGGAACTCGAATCATTGACGGATTTGCTGGATTGCTGGCTGCAACCTGAAGCAATCTCACGCAAGGAGGCGGGCTGTAGAATACGAATGTGTTTCCGTTCGACCTGAATCAACCCCTGTTCCTGGAAACTACTCAACAACCGGCTGATGGTTTCCATGGCCATACCCAGCATATTGGCAATGTCCCCCCGGGACATACTGAGGTTGAACTCATTGGCTGAATAGCCACGAAGTTTATAACGTTCCGACAGACTCATCAGGAAACTGGCCAGCCGGTTTTCCACCGGCATACGGGCAAGAACAGTCATATGGCACTGGTCTTGCTGAATCTCGGCACTCATCAAACGAAACAGATGTTGTTGTAATCCCGGTATCTCCCGGCTCAGAGGTTCCAGGTGATCGTAGGGAATTTCGCAGACGCTGGTGGTCTCCAGTGCTACCGCGGAACAGGCATGGCGATGGTTACCAATCGCATCCAGGCCGATCAGCTCACCCGGCAGATGCATGCCGATGACCTGTTCCTGGCCGTCACTCTGGCTGGTGTAGGTTTTGAGTGCACCGGAACGAATGGCATACAACGAACTGAAGTCCTGGCCAAAGCGGAACAGGAATTCACCTTTTTCAACCGGCCGGCGACGCTTGATGATCTTGTCGAGTTTGTTGATGTCCCCTTCGGCCAGACCCATCGGCATGCAAAGCTGGTAGAGGCTGCATTTCTGACAGTGGGTGCGAACCTCTGACAGGTTGACGACGCGTTCTCTGGGCATGGACAAACTACTCCGACTTGCAATTGATATAAAATTTCTGGCCGTGATACCGGATTACGGCATTTATATTAACCGACTCGAACCTGCCCAGCCTAACAAAAATGCCGAAGGCCCGGCTCGATAAAAATAGCAAAATATCCCAGCTGTAACCTGCGGCATGGGTACGCAACTCTGGTAGAATGCGCATTTCCCGAAACCCGTTATTTCGGTATGCTATCGCCCTGTTAGCCGGTATTACCCGGCCAGTGACTGGAGCCACCATGTCTGCACGTAGTGCCAACATTGAACGCAATACGCTGGAAACCCAGATCCAGGTCGAAATCAACCTGGACGGCCAGGGCAAGGTCGATCTGAATACCGGCCTGCCGTTTCTCGAACACATGCTCGAGCAGGTGGCCCGTCACGGCATGATCGATATTTCTATACAGGCCAAGGGCGATCTGCATATCGATGCCCATCATACGGTTGAGGATATCGGCATCAGCCTGGGTCAGGCCTTTGACAAAGCGGTGGGTGACAAGCAGGGTATTCGTCGTTACGGCCACGCTTACGTCCCCCTCGATGAAGCACTCTCCCGGGTGGTTATCGACTTCTCCGGTCGTCCCGGCCTGGAGTATGGAGTCGATTTTCCCCGCTCGCACATTGGCGATTTTGACGTGGATCTGTTCGGTGAGTTCTTCCAGGGCTTCGTTAACCATGCCCGGGTGACACTGCACA
>JASFNY010000162.1:0-5063 GCA_050116795.1 Thiohalophilus sp. | reverse complement strand
CGCAGCCTGTTAAGCTGGGCAGATGATACCGCACAACTGGCCGACCATCTTGAAATTGAACAATTCCACGTTCTGGGCGGTTCCGGCGGTGGTCCGTACTGCCTGGCATGCGCCTATGCTTTGCCATTACGTGTGATAAGCACAACTATTTTCAGTTGTGTTTCGCCATTAAATATACCGGGTGTGTATAAAGGTATGGCGCCCAGAAATCGAATTGCTTTTATGAGCGCACAATGGTTCCCATTTTTGTTACGCCCAATTGCATCATATGTTGAAAAGGAATTTCGTAAAAATCCCGCAAATGTATTACATGCCATTACCTCACAACCCAGCGAATGGGACAGCAAGATTATGCTCAATTTTCAGGATCAAGGCCTTGGTGAAAAAGTAATAGAGCATTTTATGGAAGCCTATCGTCAGGGCATCATTGGTAAATTAAGCGACGGCAGGCTAGTTACGCAGGCATGGGGCTTTCCGTTTGATGCAATCAAAACAAAAGTTTTTCTCTGGCATGGTACTGCGGATACATTGACGACCCTGAAAATGGGCCGGTACCTGGCAAACGCCATACCAGGTTGCGAGGCGACCTTTGTAAAAGATGGCGGTCACCTGCTACTTAACAATCCTGAACTGGCCGAAAAAATGATTCAGAAGATCATTAGGACGCAAAAAGATATAACATCACCAAACTGTTAGGTTTAGCGGATTTGTAAACAAAACAGGTATATTCCGTCAGGTTGCGGGTTTGTTGCTGTTTGTATTTATGTTGATTAAATCCACTGGCAATATCAGACAATTACAATTGTCTCGTGGGTTTGCGGTAATACTGCAAGGTTGGATTTTCAGTATCCTGGAAAGATTCTCTAGTACATCTAATCATCCGTATATTTGCAGCGCATTGCGAAACGGTTCGTCGCATCGAATCGATTACCGCTGAGATAACTGACGACCGTAAAAAAAATAGCTCCCGCCTGGGATATTGGCACGATGGTAACTCGACATCCAGTGTAGTGTTCTATATGCAGTGTCCTATGCTGTTTGCCGATTCAGCGAGACGAGAAACCATTAGCAGCTAGGCACGTCCCGCCTTGAATGGTCACTCCATTTACCAAGGGCGTACCAACCGTAGGCACCCATACGGGTGGCACACCGCTTGGTTAAATTCCACATCAGTCCAGCTTTTCATAAATACACGCTGATGACCACGCCCGGCAGTTTGCGCTAGTGGCGGAACTTGACCAGTCGCGTGACCTGTATATCGGAAATGAACACCACACCGGAATGCTCGTTGTAGAAAGGTGCCAGGCCTTCCAATATCGGATTGACCAATTCTTCGGGAACCGCGACCACGATCATGATCAGCACATCGTCCTCGTTGAACATCAGGTGGCCTTCATGAAATCCGTGACTTCCCTTGCCGGACAGATTATTGATAATCGTATAACCCGTTACACCGATGCGGTCCAGTAAGTCTCCCACAAAGGCTTGATGCTCACCTTGTAGAATGATTTCGAGTTTTTTGAGCGGACTGAAATTGAGATTTTTCATACTGCGCAGAACTCCTCTTGATAGGTCATATTGAGATCACCCGCAGAAGACGGCTCATGCCAGTCTCCATCTTCAAACAGATACACCTTTTGTGCTTCTGGATCGATCACTAGCAACCGTATCCAGTCGTTACGCACCAGGTTCTTCACCGCCAGCACCGCCTCGACGGCGAGACGCGCATGTTCTAACGGTGCCTCGATCACGGTGATCAGGCGTAGGGGTTGGTGATAGGGCGAACCGTTTTCCAGTACGGTTTGTGACGGCAGGCCGGTACGCAGATCACTGAGGTTGCCGGTCATTACCCCGAAACGCCCCGCCACGTTGTGATACACCTTGCTACCGCTGCCGAAGCGTTCGTTGTCCACCGCCGAGAAATAGTGTTCCATGTTAATCCACTGCCCTACTACCAGGGGACCGGTAAGGATGTTTTCCAGCAACCGGCGGTTACTGTCCTTGCGATAATCATAGGAGTGCAGGAAGGCCCGTCCGCTCAGGCTGGTGTTTCGGGTCAGGTCGCGGCCGCCGATGATAAAGTAGGCGTTGCCGGACAGTCCCCATTCGGGACGCACCTGAGACCAATCCATGGCGTTGCGTTGCATGAAACGCTCCGCCGTCTCCGGCGTTGCGGGATCGCCCTTGCGCGCCAGTTGCAAACTGGGCATGCGTTCCTGCGCACACAGGCGCGAGGCGGCGGTCAAGCCCTTGCGCAGGCGATCGAGATAGACCAGGTGCGAGGAAGGCAGGAGATCCAGATCGGTGAGGCTGATCTCGTCGGTCGTGGTGTTGTGCAGGGCCGGTACGAAGCAGGTGTCCTCCGGGATATCGAAACCTTTTTCGCTCAGCCGCTTGCGTACAACCGGTTTGTTGGCGATCTGCGCCAACACCCGGGCGCTGACCAAACCGTGGTTGCCGCCACAGGCGCCGCAATCCAGCGCGGATTCATAGGGGTTGTTTTCCGAGCTGCTGCCGTGGCCGACCAGTAAAACGAAACGGGAGAATCCTTCCGTGAGACCGATGGATTTCAAGGCGGTGGCAACAAAGTTGACCTGTTCATCCAGGGCGAAACCGATGCGTCCCAACCGCTCCATTTGCAAGGTGGCAAACGCAGGATTGATGCGATAGCCATCACGCAGGCGCTCGATGAAGCTACCGAGACGCGTTTCGCTAACACCCAGCTCCGCGGCATGGCGCAGATACCTTTCACCATGGCCCATGGCCGACTCCCGCAAGTCGCGAATCAACTCGTCGGTGAGCTTCTCCGTCGAGATTCCCAGTTCCTGCTCCATGGCCTTAACGATCACGGCGCGCTGCACGGCACGGACGATGGAGTCCGCCTGCTCACGGGTCAGCTTGTCCAGCAGCAACCGGGTTACCGGCTTCTGCGGATGGATACGATGGCGCCAGCGGTTATAGGTACGGGGTGCGACGGTCTTGCCCACCATGTCGAAGCCGAATAACAGGCCGATGGCCTCGACGGTCACAAAGGGGCTGAGCACGGATTCCTTGAGTGAGTGAAGGGCTTTCTCCAGGGCACCCACCGCCGCGGTCTGCTGCCCCCCTTCCATGGACATCTCCAGCACCATGTTTTTCGGGGTCAGCAATACCGGGCAGAGATGCGACTCGCTGCCCTTGCCCAGCTCCATGAAACTGACCGGCACGCCGAAAAAACCGGCGATGCCGAAGGTCTGGTAATCCCCGATACCCTCCAGTTGACGGCGTATGCGTTCGGAGCGTGTGTCGATGCAAAACAACGCCTGGACAAAGGGGCGCTTCTCGCGCGCAGGCGGTGGCGTCAGGCTGATGCCCCGCATCAGCTGGCCCATGGCGTGCGACTCCATGGCGCGCAACCAGATCATACCTTCGTGTTTTTCAAATTCGCGCAGAGCGTTCAGCACGGCGCTGAATGACTGGCCGGACAACGAGTGTACGGTCTCAGTGACATCGCATAAGCGAAATAAAGCTCTCAGGCGATCGCCCTGGCGATGCGTTTCGTCCCGGCGCTTTTGCTTGATGTAGTCCACATAGACTTTGTATATCTTGTGTTCGTTCTTGCTCAGTAAGGTGGTTTGCACCTTGTGCGCCATGGCCGGCAACACACCACCGCCGTGGAACTCGTAACGAAGATAGGCCTCGGGTGTGCGCTTGTGGATCATCTCGGCAATGGCATCGGCGGTAAACGCGACATCATGGTGACCGCGTTCGCTCAACAGCGCCAGGGCCAGGGTCAGGCGCACCGCCATGTAATCCACCAGGTCCCCCGGATAACGTTGCGCCCAGTAATAGTTCTTGGCACTGGAACGCCAGCGAATGAAACCGGCCCAGCCGTGCAGGCGGGAAAGCTCGCCAGTGAAATAAGCCACCCAGTCATCCTCCGGGATCTGCAAGCTGCGCATGACGTAGTCGATAATGCCTTCCGGGGTATCGTCCACCGCAAGGATGTTGCCGACATCCAGTCCCTGCAGTGAGAGCCGGATGTTACGCATGGCCACTTCGCGCCAGGCAGTGAAGAAACCGCGCTCGCGATTGGGCATGCGCCACACCGACTGGCCTTCATCAAAGAAGTCCAGACAACTCTTGATGACCAGCTCATCCAGGTTGGTACCGATCTGGGTACCACACAGGACATCCACCGCTTCATACAGGGGGCGTTCGCCCAGCAAGGCAGCGCTCAACCTATCGGCGAGTGCGTCATTCGACGGCCCGGCGTAATCTTTCGACGCCCGGCCATTCAAGACGGCATGGATATCATCATCATCCGCCACGGCGGTCGGCAACATCACCGCACCGTCTACCCGGGTCAATAAAGCCATCAGGATCTTGTGCATGTCCAAGTCAGCGATAGGATCACGCGTCGACAGGAAAGCATCCACCTCCCCGGACAAATGTTGCTCGTCGATCTTGCCTTGTCGCAAATATCGCTGATACTTGTCGCGCGGCAGGAATACGTTGCCATGGAACAGACTGGCACCCTTTTCCACCGCGCGTTCAAAAGTCAATCCTTCCAGGCCGTGCAGCGGGTTGTGGTGGATAAAGGCCCGCATCGGCCAGAAGAAAGGAACCGGTTCCGCAGCCACATAGATCATGCTGCGTATTTTCATCCTTTGACCCAGCGCTAAGCTCATGCCATGACTCCTAACGAATAGACTCCCGTAAATACCAGTCCAGCAAGGACCGCTATGTACAACCACATATTGATCCTGCTCAGGTCATCGACCACCTGGGTTTGCGGACCGGCGATCAAGCCCTGCAATAACCTGGCGCCAGCCCAGCTCCACAACAGCCATACAATAGCCACTCCCAGCGAGATGGCGGGCGCCGTGGGTATGCTTTTCAGGATCAAGGAGAACATGGCAAAGAAGCCCGGGAACAAGGGCGTGGCGATCACCGCCAGCACCACAATGGCCAGGATGCCGGAGAAACGCGGCAGTGAATGCGCCAATCCGTTATAGAGCCCGAGATAAGCGGCACCGAATCGACGCTCCAGGCTCGCGCCCAACAAGGCCATCAATACCAGG
>JASFNY010000161.1:0-5073 GCA_050116795.1 Thiohalophilus sp. | reverse complement strand
TCGATCCGTTGCTGGGCGGGCAGCAACTCGACAAACTCGCCGAATTCGCCGCGCAACATCCCCCATCCCTGTTGAATGTGCACGATCAACGAATGGGCCTTGTACTGGGTCAACACACCGATACGTCGAATACCGGAATTAATACAATTGGAAAGCGGAAAATCGATGATACGAAACTTGCCACCGAACGGGACGGACGGTTTAGCGCGCCACAGGGTGAGCTGTTTCAGTCGGCTGCCACGTCCTCCGGCCATGATCAGGGCGAGGGTATCGCGTGTGAGTCGACTGACGTAACGGGGTGAACGACTATGGCGCATGACGGTATACCTTATTGAACGACATCATCTCTCCCTTATTCCGACAACTCTGCATAATCAGCTGTAGATTGCATGATTTCCCAGCAATTTACGCGCCAGCCCAAAACAGGCGAGTGATGCACAGAACGGGATTTGGCGCACTCGATCTGCACCATCTTGTTGCAGCCTGAAACAACCCAGGCACATATACACAGCATAATCCTCGCTACGAGGATTGGAAAGATGCCGAACCACATTTATCCATTCGGCCCCGGAGGGCTATAGAACAGCACCTCCGCATGACAAACTGATGACGTGAATGTGTCATTGTGGTTGCTGCATTTCATCCGTGAGCATAATCCCCTATGATGGAAGTGTCCCTTTTATGCGGGCAGCAGGTTAACAGGTATTGATATGACAAACCGGACGTCCACTTCGGGCAAATCACGGCCCGGCGCCGCGCTCAACCAGGATCAGCAACGCCTGCTGGAAGCCCGTCATCATGATCCTTTCGCGGTCCTGGGGCGCCATGAGCACAATGGCGAGACCCTGATCCGCGTCCTGTCGCCGTATACTAAAGAGCTTTACCTGGACGCTGACGGCTCGGCTTTTCAGCGCATCGCCAACAGCGATCTTTTCGAGTGGCGGGGCAAGCCGGACAATCTGCCGCAGCATTATCGCCTGCGCCGGCTGGACGGCGAGGGGAACACATCCCTGCGCTATGACCCCTATGCCTTTGGCCCGTTGCTTTCCGAATATGACCTGGAACTGTTCTCGGCCGGCCGGCATCGGCATGTTTTCCGGGTTCTTGGTGCCCACGTCTGCGAGGTGGATGGCATCAGGGGAGTGAGGTTTTCGACCTGGGCGCCGAATGCCGAGCGGGTCAGCGTAATCGGTAATTTCAACCGCTGGGACGGACGCTGTCATCCCATGCGCTCACGTGGCAGCAGTGGTGTCTGGGAACTGTTCATTCCCGAACTGGAACCCGGCGAGCTGTACAAGTACGAGATTCGCAACCGTAATACCGGCGCGGTGGTCCCGAAATCGGATCCCTATGCTCAGCGCGCCGAGTTGCGGCCGCGCACCGCCTCGGTGATCTTCAGCAGCGACTATCAATGGCAGGATCAATCCTGGCTGGACCGGCGTCGCGCCGGCGACTGGCTGCACCAGCCGATGAGCATCTACGAGGTGCATCCGGGGTCCTGGCAACGCAACGAGCAGGGCGAGTACCTGAGTTACCATGAACTGGCCCATCAACTGGTGGACTACGTCAAAGAGCTGGGTTTCACCCATATCGAACTGATGCCGGTGACCGAACATCCCTTTGATGATTCATGGGGTTATCAGACCACCGGTTACTTTGCACCGACTTCCCGTTTCGGCGAGCCGGATGACTTTCGCTACTTCGTCGATTACTGCCACCAGCACGATATCGGTGTCCTGCTCGACTGGGTGCCGGCGCATTTCCCGCGTGACGAGTTTGCCCTGGCCCATTTCGACGGCAGCGCCCTGTACGAACATGAAGATCCCCGCCGCGGCGCACATCCGGACTGGGGCACCCTGATTTTCAACTACGGGCGCAACGAGGTCAGGAACTTTTTGATCAGCAGCGCCATCTTCTGGCTGCAGGAGTATCACATCGACGGATTGCGGGTGGATGCCGTCGCCTCGATGCTGTATCTCGATTACTCCCGCGAAAACCAGGACTGGTTACCCAACGTGCACGGTGGCAACGAGAACCTCGAGGCGATCGGCTTTATGCGAGAACTGAACACCGTGACCAATGCCGAGGAGCCAGGCACCCTGATGATGGCGGAAGAGTCCACCGCCTGGCCGCAGGTGACCCGCCCGGTCGAGCTGGGCGGGCTGGGCTTTTCGATGAAATGGAACATGGGCTGGATGCATGACACACTCAGCTATATGAGTCATGAGACCGTGCACCGCAATTATCACCACGATGAGCTGACTTTCGGATTGTTATACCTGTTCACCGAAAACTTTATCCTGCCGTTTTCACACGACGAAGTGGTTCATGGCAAAGCCTCAATGCTATACAAGATGCCCGGTGATGAATGGCAGCAGTTTGCCAACCTTCGCCTGCTGTACAGTTACATGTTCTGTTATCCCGGCAAGAAACTTTTATTTATGGGTTGTGAATTCGGCCAGGGGCCGGAGTGGAATGCCAAAAAGGCCCTCGACTGGTATGTGCTCGATTATCCCCTGCACCAGGGACTGAAAAAACTGGTATCCGATCTCAACACACTCTATCGACGCGAAACCGCGCTGCATCACTATGATTTCGATCACCAGGGTTTTGAATGGATCGATTGCCACGATTCCATGCAATCGGTGATCAGCTTTATTCGAAAAAGCGATGATCGTTTCGTGATTGTCATTCTCAACTTTACACCGGTACCGCGTGAAAATTACCGCATCGGTGTGCCTTGCAGCGGACGTTATCGTGAAGCACTCAACTCGGATTCGGAGTATTACGGTGGCAGCAACATGGGAAATGCCGGCGAGTTACAAACGCTGGGTGAGAGTTGGATGGGCCGTCCCGATTCATTGTCCTTGACACTGCCGCCACTCGGCACACTGGTATTGGAGCTTGTCCAGCCGGCATGAGTACGCGCCGAATTCTGTTTTGCAGTAGCGAGGCCTATCCTCTGATCAAGACCGGTGGCCTCGCAGATGTAGCAGGTAGCCTGCCCAGGGCATTACTCCAGGAAGGTCATGATGTGCGCCTGCTTTTACCGGGTTACCAGGACATCTGGTCGGCGCTGACACATAAACCCCGACGTTGTCTCGACTTTATGCTGGAAGGGTACCCCGTCACCCTCTGGCAATCGACCTTGCCGGGCAGCCGGGTAGGCGTATGGCTGGTGGATTGTCCACCACTGTTCGATCGACCGGGCAATCCCTATCACGATGTTGATGGCGAGCCCTGGCCGGACAACGCCCAGCGCTTCGATCTGTTTTGCCGGGTCGCGGCCCGATTATGCAGCAAGGATTCCGGTATGGACTGGCGGCCGGATATCGTGCACAGCAATGACTGGCAATGCGGGTTGATACCGGTTCACCTGCAAAACATTTCTGCGCGTCCCGCCACGGTCTTTACTATTCACAACCTGGCCTATCAGGGCATATTCGACCGCGCCACTTTTGAAAGCCTCGGTCTTCCTGAGGATCTGTGGCATTACACTGCGCTCGAGTATCACGGGCAATTCGCCTTTATCAAGGGCGGGCTGGTTTACGCGGACTATCTCACCACGGTCAGCCCGACCTATGCGCAGGAGATCCAGACACCGGCATTCGGTCATGGCATGGAAGGCGTATTGTCACATCGGGCTGCACGCCTGCGTGGCATTCTCAACGGGATCGATACCCGTACCTGGAACCCCGGCACGGATCGACTCATAGCGCAGCGTTATAACCGACAACGACTGTCAGACAAGGCAGCCAACAAAACGGCTCTGCAGAAGCACTTCAAGCTGACCCTTTCCGATACGGCACTGGTGATTGGCATGGTCAGCCGACTCGCCGAGCAAAAGGGTTTTGACCTGGTTCTGGAGAGTCTCAAGCAACTCCTGGCCCTCCCGGTGCAGCTGGTTGTTCTGGGTAGCGGAGACCGAAGTTATCAAAAGGCCTTGCTCGAGGCAGCCAAGGAGTGGCCGCACCAGGTAGGCGTGCAAATCGGTTATGACGAACAACTGGCTCATCGTATCGAGGCAGGGGTGGATCTGTTTCTCATGCCCTCACGCTTTGAACCCTGCGGGCTCAACCAGATGTACAGCCAGCGCTACGGGACCCTGCCTGTAGTGACGCCCATCGGCGGACTGGCCGATACCGTGATCGATGCCAGCGGCGCGGCGCTGGAGCGGGGCGAGGCGAGCGGGTTTGTCATGCAACAGACGGATGGGGCAGCCATGCTAAAAGCGATACAGCGTGCGGTGGCCTGTTATGCGCAACCGGAACAGTGGCGTGCCCTGCAGCGGTTTGCAATGAGCCGGGATTTCTCCTGGCAAAAGAGTGCTCAGGCCTACACCCAGCTGTATGAGCAGGCCCTGTCTGGCAGGCCACCAGCCCCGTGAGGCGCGACTTAGTTGGCGGCCTTTTTGGCAGCGGCAAAACAGTCTTCACGCCACAGGCAGTTCACCTGGTCGCATTCTCCCGAGGCCGCAGTGGCAAAACAGTTGAAATTGCCTTCAGCATCCTGAATATGGCGTATCAGTTCCACCTTGCTCTGACGTGCGGTCTTCAGGCCGTGCTGCTTGGCAATATCCCTGATTTCTTGCATGTGCATTCCATTCTCTCCCGTGCTATCAAATGTTCAAAAGCATAAGCCAGGCTTGTGACAACTTTCTTGCAGTCCAGTTGAAATGTAGTTCGTTTTAACAAAACTGCATAACAGAAAAAGAAAAGGCACAGCCGAAGCTGTGCCAAAAGCGGAGCAGAGGTTCCGCATCGAGGTTCCACCATTTACTTAGGAGGAGGATGGAGGAAGCATATATTCTGTTTCAGGCTCGCTGGGAGTCTGGGAAGGGGAAACCTGGCTGACACCATAGGGTTCATGGTCATCGTCCGATTCCAGAAACAACTCGACAAATCCGGCGTAATTGAACTGGCTATTCATGGCTTTAGTCTCCATGCTGACAATGAGTACAGTTTGTTTCTTTCAACATTCGTGCCAACCCCGAATATTCGGCCAAAAGGCCCGTAAACATTGGCTATTTCATGCATTCCGGCGTTCAGCGGCGGTCAACAGGTAACACCAGGT
>JASFNY010000160.1:0-5085 GCA_050116795.1 Thiohalophilus sp. | reverse complement strand
CGCTCTGACAGCCAATGCCATGGACGAGGATAAAAAATTGTGCATAGAAGCGGGCTGTAATGATTTTTTATCCAAACCCATTGATCGAAGCCTGTTCAACGAAACGCTGTCAAAAATCTTGCCTTGTAGCCACGAGAGCAAGGTGTCAAAGTCCAATGTTATCTGATATATGCCCCTGATAACATTCAGATAAATTAAATTCCACTCCCCGGATTCGGGTTTTTCATTTTGTCCAAGGCCCTATCTCATAAGGGTTTCAATTATATTGCGATCATGGCGTTGGTATTCAAATCACTCTAATATTGGAAGGCATAACTACAGATATTTTTGTACTTATTCACTAGCAGGAGGGTGTGACCATGAATATCCTGTTGCGCGCAAGCATCCGGCTGTTGGCATTAGTGCCAGTTGTGACCCTTCTATTCGCCTGTCATGGCGGAACTCCAATGAACGTACCTGCTGACCCGGGCCAGCGTGTTCTCGCCGGGGATCGGGTCCAGGTCGCTCGTGAATTGACCGTTCCAGCCGATAAAGCAAGTATCATTTTACAGGACGGACGTATTGTCAGTAGCGCAGACCGTTTTGATGCCAGCTGCCGGTTCGTGATGAAGCAGATCAGGAATGTACCGCAAAAAATTGCACCAGAGGGTTTTCTCGTGACAGATGTACGATACTGGGAGGATTTTGTGGCACCGGATTATCGAATCCCGATTTCGGGTGGCGAAATGATTACATTCGAGACTACTCTGCACCTGCATTCGGATAAACAGCCAGATGTGCATTCGCTGGTATGCAAACACGATGATGAGCATAACGATGGTCTGCACCTTAGGTTGAAAGAGATGCAGCAGGCGATAGGCGATTTCGCGAGGCTTATCAAGTCAGAAAAAAGTAAATAATAGAAGCATCATATATGGAGAACACGATGTTTATCGTAGCAAATCGAGTGCCGGTCGCAGCTGGCTGGGAAGAGAGTTTTGAAGAGCGTTTTCGACAGCGTGCCGGACAGATTGACAAGCAGCCCGGGTTCGTACGTATGCAGGTGCTCAAGCCCGAGAGTAATGATACGCCTTATGTGGTGCTGACCACATGGCAGGACAAATCCTCATTTGAGTCCTGGGTCGGCAGTGACGACTTCAAGCTGGCCCATAGTAACCCAATGCCAAAAGAGGCGTTTGACGGCGAAGGCAAACTGGAAATGCACGAGGTGATAATTGCAAGTGAACAGTCTGATCGTTAAATGATGATCATAAATCGTGCTTTCTGACATTTCTTAATCTTTCCTTAACATTCACTTGATCAATTCAATCTCGCAGTACTGGCGATGAAACTTTGCATCGTTCAAACTGTCCTGATGAATATTGAATATTATCAATGAGACAGATTATCACATTCTGTATTCTGTCAATTTACTAAACACAGAATAAAAGGTCGGATTGAAAATGGTATTTCATCTACCCAGGGATCAACGCAAGACTGCCACCATCGCAGGTATTATTGGTAATATCATTGAATGGTACGACTTTGCCCTGTATGGGTTCATGGCGACGGTGCTGTCTTCCCTGTTTTTCCCAAGCGATAATCGCACTGCCTCGTTACTTGCTACCTACGGGGTATTTGCTGCCGGATTTGTCATGCGGCCACTGGGTTCGGCCGTGTTTGGCTGGCTGGGTGATACTATAGGAAGAAGTAAGACCATGTTGATCTCGGTGGCCATGATGGCCTTGCCGACCGTGCTGCTTGGTTTATTGCCCACTTATGCACTGATTGGTATCTGGGCACCTGTTTTGCTGGTCACGATTCGGTTGATCCAGGGGCTGTCTGTTGGAGGAGAATTCTCCAGTTCGGTAACCTACCTGGTGGAGACATCCGCGCCTGATAAGAGGGGACTATCCGGTAGCATGGCCAATGTAGGAAGCATGCTTGGCATGCTGCTGGGATCAGGTGTGGCAACGGCGGCAACCAGTTTCTTCAACGAGAATCAGCTGTATGACTGGGGCTGGCGAGTACCGTTCTTGTTTGGTGCAGTCCTGGGTATCATTGCCATCCTGCTACGTCGGCATCTCCCTCACTCGGAACATTTCAAACGTCATGAACGTGAGCACGGTAGAACGTCCCCACTCAAGGAAGCATTCACTGTAAATGGTAAACAGACTCTGCAAGGAACGTTGTTTGCTTCCGGATATGGCGCATTGTTCTATCTGACGCTGGTATATTTGCCGAACTGGTTGAGTGAATACACCTCAATGGAATTATCAACCGCCATGCGTATCAATACCGCCGCAACGGCAATGATGGTATTACTTATTCCATTTATGGCATGGATATCGGATCGATACATCAGGCGTACACGTATGATTGCACTGGCAATTGCGATGATGGCAATCATCATTCTGCCACTGCAATACTGGATGGATCAGGATAGCCTTCTGGCAGCCATTATTGCCCAGTTTGGATTGGCAATACTGATTGCAATACCTTGTGGTGTAGGTCCTGCGACTTTCGTGGAGCTGTTTCCTACCGAGGATCGTTTATCAGGATATTCTGTTGCATTTAATATCGGCCTGGGGATAGTAGGAGGCTCAACGCCAATGATCGCCACCTGGCTTATCGATGTGAGTGGTTCAGACATATCGCCGGCTTATTATCTGATAGGCTTTGCGTTACTAGCTATAGTCAGCATGTTGTGGATAACGGACAGAAGCCGGGAGCCTCTACGTTAGACCGCAGCAAAGATTATACCGGGATTGTTTCGAACCAAAGAGGCATCAGATTGTTCGTGTGAGTAATATGTTATGAAGCAGCATTTTGTAAATGGCTGACTATGTGAATTTTTTCATGCATTAATCACATAATTAACGCATTATAAATATGTGAATTAATAAAAAATCTCGTATTACATTCATTATTGATAGTTTCAGATAACAAAGAGACAGGCTAAGCTTATATGTAATTCCAATCAAAAAAGAATAATCAGGTTTATCGATATCTATCTTTCCGGTAAATGGTCTGACTGATGATAACTAAGAAAAATAGTGCCGGAACTCAAATGTCAGCGCATGACTTTCGCAAAAAGTTGCGGAATCTGATTCTGATGACTTGGAATATTCCTCCGGTATTTGGCCTGACATTTATCCTGTTTATCAATATCCTGAATTTAGACCAGTTGATTGGGATACTGATTACTCCCCTGGAACCCACCTTCATTATTTTCTGGATACTATTTTCTATCTGGTATTTTGGTCGTTTTACAAAACCAGTTGAAGATTATCTAAATAATCCTGTGGATGAACTCGCGGAGAATGCAGCTGAATGCATTAAAAAATTCCCGTTGCATTACTGGGGATTGTTCCTGACCTATATAGTATTGGCGCCTACCTCGGTAATTGTTGCTGCTGAATTATATACAGACTACGTTGCTCAGCCGATAGATTGGTTTCGTATCCATCTGGTTGCATTAATAGTATCAATTATTGTTGGGTTGCCGATATTCTTCCTCATTCTAGATTTGTTTGGGCGCGTAATGGGTTCGCTACCTTTATCGTCTCCGCATGTAACGATAAAAACCAAAGTTTTCCTGATAGGTGCGCTGATTCCCTTACTAATAGATACCATCCTCGTGCAGTATTTCTGGACCAGGACAGGATATTTTACATCGGAGACATTTATCGTCTGGCTGGTTCTTGAGTTGCTGGCGATTGGTGGCAGCCTGATTTTTGTCAAAAGCTTTGCACAATCTCTTAATCCTTTAGAGCACCTGTCAACTGAAAGCAGGATTTTATCTCAGGATGTAATCGATAAGCTGTTATCACAGTCAAGTGATGAAATAGGTGTGCTGACAAAAAACTACCAGAGACTGTTAAGTGATCTTAAGATTCAAAGTGAGATGTTGGAGTTGAATAACAGGTTACTAAGCAAGACCGGATACGATATTTCAATAAAGCAAATAGCGGATATGGTAGTCAGTCTTTGTGCCTCAGCGTTCAAAGCGGACAAGGTGTTTCTGATGCTTTTTGATGAAGAAAAGGAAGAACTTGTCGGTGTGGCACAAACATCAGGCACTTATAAAGAAGAAGGTTATTTCAGGTTGGGGCTGGATGATATTTCAATGGCAGTAATGGTGTTTAAAGCCGGAGAAACGATGGCAGTAAGTGATGTTAAAACTGATCCGCGCTGTAATCAGGAGATGAAGGCCCGGTTCGAAATTCAGTCGGCATTGGCCAGCCCATTAATAGTGGAAGGCAGGCCGATTGGTGTACTTATGGTTGTCAGTGATAGTAGGCAACGAGAGTATTCAGATCGAGAAATAACAATAATTGAAGGCTTTGCCAGAGAGGTGGGTATAGCGATACATACCCATCGATTGAGCCAGTCGAAAATAAAAGCCGAAGAAAAGGGTCGTGAGCATCAGGAGCATATTGAGTTACTGATGAAGTCAACAGAAGAAGGAATCTATGGCGTTGACCTTAATGGGATGTGCACTTTTGTCAATCCTGCTTGTCTTCGAATGCTTGGCTACAATGACGAGAGTGAAATCTTAGGAGAAAATATACATGAACTTATTCATCATACCTTACCGGATGGATCACGTTATCCAAAAGAAGAATGTAAAGTCAGGTTGAGCACTTTGCGAGGAGTAAGTGGCCATTCTGCAGATGAAGTGCATTGGAGAAAGGATGGTACAAGTTTTCCTGTTGAGTACTGGTCGCATCCGATTAGAAAGAACGGCGAAATAGTGGGAACAGTAGTATCATTTGTCGATATTACAGAGCGAAATGAAGCAGAAAAAACTATCAGGCATATGGCGTATCATGATGCCTTGACAGGTCTGTACAATCGAAATGAATTCGAAGTACAAATGGCAAATGCATTGATGACGGTCGATGAGGCTGGTGTACAGCATGCATTGTTATATCTGGATCTTGATCAATTCAAGGTAGTAAACGACTCAAGCGGTCATGAGGCAGGCGATCAATTATTAAGGTTGCTGGCTAATATTATACAGAAGCCAGTTCCCAAAGATGGTGTTGTAGCTCGCCTGGGTGGAGATGAATTTGGAATAATTTTGCATGATTGTTCAGAAGA
>JASFNY010000159.1:0-5121 GCA_050116795.1 Thiohalophilus sp. | reverse complement strand
CTTCACTCAATCGCTCGCCATACTGATGAAAGAGCTTTTCGAGTTGATGATCGATTGTAAAACCCAGCTTCGCGGCAAAGCGGACCGCGCGTATCATGCGGACCGGATCTTCCTGGACTCGAATTTCAGGATCACCGATCATGCGCAGGCGATGCTGTTCGAGATCGGCCAGCCCGCCCGTGTAATCGACAAGGGAAAAGTCCTCGATATTGTAATACAGCGCATTAACGGTGAAATCACGCCGAAAAGCATCTTCTTCAAGCGTTCCGAAGACGTTATCCCGAAGGATCATTCCGTCCGAAACAATGCCGTTCTCATCACCTTCACGGTGCTGGGCACGAAAGGTCGCGACCTCGATAATCTCCCGACCAAAGTGGACATGCGCGAGACGAAAACGACGCCCGATTAACCGGCAGTTCCGGAACAGTTTTTTGACCTCTTCCGGCGTGGCATCGGTCGCCACATCAAAATCCTTGGGTTGATGACGCAGCAGCAGATCGCGCACGCTGCCACCAACCAGGTAGGCGGCAAAACCGGCTTTTTTCAGGCGATAGAGCACCTTGAGTGCATACTCACTGATGTCAGCTCGGGAGACTGAATGCTCGGATCGGGGAATGATTTCTGGCTGCAACGGGCACTGGCTCGTAATTTCTTAATTATTAAGAAATTTTACCATTAACGCACGATAACGGAAATCATGCCGGGCAGTTATTTTGCACTATGTGCAGCTCTGAAGCACAACAGGGCCGGCAAAGCCGGCCCTGTTTGAAGGATTGCCGGGTCCTGGGGGATTATTGCAGGTCGCCCAGCAGCGACTTGTGAGTCTCTTCACTGACGGGGCTGACACTGACAGTCAGATTTTCATGGTCGATCCCCATGTTGATCGAGGCCCCACCCTTGGCGGCCGCAACCATCTCGTCAGACAACTCGAAGCGCATGAAGTGGACCGAGGAGGTTTTTTCTTCGTCTTCACGATCCATATCCTCGTCGGCAATGGCATAAACCTTGTCAAATCCATCGACCTGGACCCAGACCCTGTCCTCAACACCGATCAACCGGGCCAGCGCATGCTTGCGTTCCTCCACGTCCTCGTATTCGACCATGAAGGTGGCCTTGAGGTTTGAACCGTCAGGAATCAGCGGGTTGTAGGCATCCAGTTCCTCCTGAATCCCTTCTTGCTCAAAAATACGCTCGACTCGTAGCATTTCCTGGATCTGGTACTGCATGGTCAGGCGATCCTCGAAATACAGCGTGGTGTGATCGGACAGTCGCACCTTGCGGGGCTTTTTGTGCTCGAGCACTTTGCTACGAAAATCCTTTCGCTGCTTGGCATATTCTTCCAGCGACATCAGGTCTTCACGTGACAATTTATCCATCATTGAACCTCTTGATTCTGAATGTATGTCCATCGCAGTAACGTCCTCTTGAATCAGATACCATAAGCCTCGCGCAACAGGGTCACCGGATGCTTGGGATGTGAACCGTCGCGCAGTCCGTTTTCAATCTGGTGCCCGGCCATGATGCAGTCACTGGTATAGTGATCCGGCTCGGCCTGCTTGACCTTGTTGACAACCGGGCGACAGATCTTCATCGAAATTTCGTGATACTCCTGTTTGACCGCGTAGGTCCCGTCATGGCCGGAACAGCGTTCAATGACCTCTATCTCGGTATCCGGTACCAGTTTCAGGGCATCGCGGGTTTTCATACCGATATTCTGTACGCGCTGGTGGCAGGCAACGTGATAGGCCACCTTACCCAACTTGTTGGGAAACTCGGTCTTCAGTTTGCCTTCCTTGTGACGCAACATCAGGTACTCAAAGGGATCATAAAATGCTTCCTGAACCTTTTTGACATCGGCATCATCGGGATACATCAACGGCAGTTCCTGCTTGAACATCAATGCGCAGGAAGGAATCGGTGCAATCAGGTCATAACCTTCATCCACCAGCCTGGCCAACGCCGGAATATTGGCCTCCTTGGCCTGATTCACAGCTTCCAGATCACCCAGTTCCAGCTTGGGCATGCCACAGCACTGCTCCTTCTCAGCCAGTACCACGGGAATCCCGTTGTGCTCCAGTACGGCAACCAGATCCTCGTTCATACCAGGATTGTTGCGATTGCCATAACAGGTGGCAAACAGGGCGACTTTGCCGGTGGTTGTCTCGCCGGCTTCGGCCTGCAAATTCTTGCTGCCTTTGAAGCGACTGCGAAACGGCTTGCTTTCAAAACGCGGCAGCGTTGCCTCGGCATGAATGCCGGTAATCGGCTGCATGATTTTTCGCAGTGACTTGGTATTGTTTACGGCATTGACGGTCTGGGCGACTACCGGAATACCGGCAATCTTGCCCACCGTATCTGTTGAAGAGAGCATCTTGTTACGAAACGTGGTGCCCTCTTTTTTGAACTTGATAGCCTTGGCGCGCAACATCAGATGCGGGAAGTCCACATTCCATTCGTGCGGCGGCACATAAGGACATTTGGTCATGTAACACAGGTCACACAGATAGCAGTGTTCCACGACCTTCCAGTAATCTTCTTTGGCAACACCATCAACTTCCATGGTGTCAGATTCATCAACCAGGTCAAATAACGTCGGGAACGAGTGGCACAGGCTTACGCAACGGCGACAGCCGTGACAAATATCGTAAACTCTTTCCAGTTCTTCGTATAACGCTTCTTCGTCGTAGAAAGATTCGCTCTGCCAATCGAGCGGATGACGCGTTGGCGCTTCAAGACTGCCTTCACGAACATTTGAACCTGCCATGACAGCTCCCTGTTTTTGTAAATTTAACGACTAGAGGTAAATAAACCGGGATCAGAACATGATCCCGGTTTGTTTCTTACAACGCCGGATCAGGAGTCCAGGTTGTCCAGGGCCTTCTGGAAACGGTTGGCGTGGGAACGCTCCGCCTTGGCCAGGGTTTCGAACCAGTCGGCGATTTCGTCGAAACCTTCATCGCGCGCGGTCTTGGCCATACCCGGGTACATGTCGGTGTACTCATGGGTTTCACCAGCAATCGCGGCTTTCAGGTTTTCAGCGGTGCCACCGATCGGCAGGCCAGTGGCCGGATCGCCCGAGGCTTCCAGGTATTCCAGATGGCCGTGGGCATGGCCGGTTTCACCTTCCGCAGTGGAACGGAAAACGGTCGCGACATCGTTGTAGCCTTCTACGTCGGCCTTGGCCGCGAAGTACAGGTAACGACGGTTCGCCTGAGATTCACCAGCAAAGGCTTCTTTCAAGCTCTCTTCGGTCTTGCTACCTTTCAGTTCTGCCATTGTCATTTCCTCCATTTATCATGGACTTAGTGAAAAAATCGATAAATTTAGACTATGTCTAAATCATGTCGAAAAGATAGTCCAGTGGCTTCCCCGTGTCAAGACTCAGTCTAAATCCTGGTATGGGGCAAGAATATTCGAACATCGGGCAACCGTGCGAGGACTGTTACCGCGCGGCATTTGCCCCTATCATTGGCTCTGCGCCTGAACACCGAATTGATACAGCGAATTGCAGAAAATCGAGTATAGACACCGTGAGCCAGAGTAACAGTAAAAAGACCCGTAAAAAGTCGACGGCCAAATCCACCAACCCTGATTTCGAGAAATCGTTGGCCGAACTCGAAACCCTGGTCGAGCGTATGGAACAGGGCGATCAAACTCTGGAGCAATCGCTCAAGGACTTTGAGCGCGGGGTTGCCCTGACCCGTAGCTGCCAGCAGGCCCTCAAGGCCGCGGAACAGAAGGTCGAGCAACTGTTGGAACAGAATGGCCAGGAAGAGCTGGTTCCTTTCGAGCCGGAAGATCAGTAAACCGTGAGTGAAGCGCTTATCGAAAAATGGCGCCAGCGCGCCGATACCGCGCTGGATCGCTGGCTGCCAGCCGAAGAGACCCTGCCCCAGAACCTGCACCGCGCCATGCGTTACGCGGTATTCAATGGTGGCAAACGGATCCGTCCGGTACTGGTCTACGCCGCCGGCCACAGTCTGGCCGTTCCGGCTGCCAGACTCGACGCGCCGGCCGTGGCCCTGGAACTGATTCACGCCTATTCCCTGGTGCATGATGATCTGCCCGCGATGGACGACGACGATCTGCGCCGGGGCCAACCGACGGTTCACAAGGCCTTTGACGAGGCTACCGCGATCCTGTGTGGCGATGCCCTGCAATCCCTGGCCTTTTACGTTCTGGCACGGCACCTGGACCCCGCTGTCCCGTCAGAGCAGCGCTTGCAGATGCATGAAGCCCTGGCGCTGGCCAGCGGTTCCCGCGGCATGGCTGGTGGACAGGCGATTGACCTGGCCGCGGTGGGCCAGGAGCTGAATGTGGCAGAACTCGAAAATATGCACGTCCACAAGACCGGGGCCCTGATTCGCGCCAGCGTGAAGCTCGGCGCCCTGTGCCAGCCCGACATCGATGAACAGGCACTGGATCGGCTCGACCACTATGCCAAATGCATCGGCCTGGCTTTCCAGATACAGGATGATGTACTCGATGTGGAAGGCGACACTGAAACTCTGGGTAAAGCCCGTGGCGCGGACATTGCGCGCAACAAACCTACCTATCCGGCCCTGCTCGGTCTGGACGGCGCCAAGCGTCTGGCCAACGAACTGATTGACGATGCCCTGCAGAGCCTGTGTGAACTCGGCGAAGCGGCCGAACCCCTGCGCTGGATAGCCCGCTATATCGTCCAGCGCAACCATTGAATGTCGTCACAAAGTCGATCCAAGTTGCTATAATCACCCTCCTTTTACGCTACCCGCTCCGATAGCCCGAGGCTGATGCTGGATCCCGCGCTCTATCCGTTATTGCACAAAATCGATCTGCCGTCCGATTTGCGCGAACTCGAGCAACCGCAACTGGTGCCCCTGGCCGAAGAGTTGCGACGGTTTCTCATTGAGTCAGTGAGCCGCACCGGCGGGCACCTGGCCGCCAGCCTGGGGACCATCGAACTGACCCTGGCCCTGCATTACGTCTACGACACTCCCGAGGACCGGCTGGTGTGGGACGTGGGTCATCAAAGTTATCCGCACAAGATCCTTACCGGGCGACGTGATCGTATGGCAAGCCTGCGCCAGAAAGACGGTCTGAGCGGTTTTCCGCGTCGCGAAGAGAGTGAATACGACACCT
>JASFNY010000158.1:0-5146 GCA_050116795.1 Thiohalophilus sp. | reverse complement strand
GTACAAGTGGTTGATGCCGTATTTCTACGATCGTCTCAACCTGACCAGCTACAAGAGCTACCAGGAAGCCGTCAATGGCGTTGAAGCCGCGCTGGCGGCCAACAAGGGTGGCGTGAAACCGGTCTACCGAATCGATCTGCCGGAGCAGCAAGCAACCGTGTTCGGGGTGAATATCCTGGGCAATACCGATGCCACCGAATGTGCCGGCGACAAGTACATCATGGATCGGATCGACTTCAAGGAAACCAAGTCCCTGGGTCATCTTCCCTATGAAATCGTCGTGAAAGGCAAAAACGCCTACGCACTACCTGCTGAATTCCGGATTGCCATCAGTTTCCCGGATCTTTCCATGGTGGGCAGCAACAGCTTTGCTTCCATCATGTGTGCTCCGACCGCGATCGAGAAAGCGCTTACCAAGGCCGCCGGCGGTAAAGCGAGCGACAGTGACTGGTAAGTACCGGCCTGACGAACCTTAATAAAAACGGGTAAACTCGACCCTTATTTGGTACCTCCTCCACGTACCATTATCAGCCCCGGCGGTCTCGCCGGGGTTTTTTTGTTTGCGTCGACGGTCCTCACGCTTCGAGCCCGCCATGAAAATACACCCCGAATCAGGTAGAATACGGCCTCTTTACCCGAGCTGAGCCGGCTCCGGGCGCGTACCGCGCTGGGCCGTAACTATCTGAATTCAATGAACTAATTTCAAACCTGAGAGGATATAGATGTTTAAACGAGACATGACCATTGCGGGCTATGACGATGAACTGTGGACGGCAATACAGAACGAGGAACGTCGCCAGGAGGAGCACATCGAGCTGATTGCCTCCGAAAACTACACCAGCCCACGCGTCATGGAGGCTCAGGGGTCAGTGCTCACTAACAAATATGCCGAAGGCTACCCGGGCAAGCGCTATTATGGCGGCTGTGAATACGTGGACGTGGCGGAACAACTGGCCATCGACCGGGTCAAGCAGCTGTTCGATGCCGATTATGCCAATGTTCAGCCTCATTCCGGCTCCCAGGCCAATGCCGCGGTTTACATGGCCCTGCTGGAACCTGGTGATCATGTTCTGGGCATGAGCCTGGCACATGGCGGCCATCTGACCCATGGTTCCAAGGTCAACTTCTCCGGCAAGATCTACAACGCCGTGCAGTACGGTATCAATGACCAGGGACTGATCGATTACGACGAGGTCGAACAGCTGGCAAAAGAGCACAAACCGAAAATGATCGTTGCCGGTTTCAGTGCCTATTCACAGGTTGTGGACTGGCAACGCTTTCGTGACATCGCCGACCAGGTCGGTGCTTATCTGCTGGTTGATATGGCCCATGTGGCCGGCCTGGTTGCTGCCGGCGTTTATCCTAGCCCGGTGAATATCGCAGATGTGACCACCTCCACCACCCACAAGACCCTGCGTGGCCCGCGTGGCGGTATCATTCTGGCCAAATCAAATCCGGAGATTGAGAAGAAACTCAATTCCCTGGTTTTCCCCGGCACTCAGGGTGGCCCGTTGATGCATGTAATTGCCGCCAAAGCAGTGGCCTTCAAGGAAGCCCTTGAGCCTGATTTCAAAACTTACCAGCAGCAGGTGGTTACAAACGCCAAGGCCATGGCCGAAGTCTTTCAGCAACGCAACTTTGAAGTCATCTCGGGTGGTACCGAGAACCACCTGTTCCTGGTCAGCTTCATCAAGCAGGAACTGACCGGCAAGGATGTGGATGCCTGGCTGGGTGCAGCCAATATCACTGTGAACAAGAATGCCGTGCCTAACGATCCCCAGTCGCCGTTTGTCACCAGCGGGATTCGTGTCGGAACTCCGGCGGCGACCACGCGCGGATTTGGTGAACAGGAGAGTCGTGACCTGGCCACCTGGATGTGCGATGTGATTGATAGCCGCGGTGACGAAAAAGTCATTGCGGAGGTCAAGGGCAAGGTGCTGGAGCTCTGCAAAAAACACCCGGTCTATCAATAACGGCCGGGATTGACCAGTGACCGGGATCTGAATCATGCATTGTCCGTTTTGTGGCGCCGAGGATACAAAGGTTATCGACTCGCGCCTTGCGGGTGAAGGCGCGGCTGTTCGTCGCCGCCGCGAATGCCTCAGTTGCCACGAACGGTTCACCACCTTTGAAACCCCGGAACTGGTTATGCCAAGGCTGGTCAAGAACGACGGTCGTCGCGAGCCCTTTGACGAAGAGAAACTGCGCGCGGGTATGCAACGGGCGCTGGAAAAGCGACCGGTCAATACCGATGCCATCGAGGATGCGCTCAATCGTATTCTGAAAAAACTGCGTGCCCTGGGTGAACGGGAAATTTCTTCTCAACAGGTGGGCGAACTGGTGATGCAGGAGTTACGCGATCTGGACCAGGTTGCGTATGTCCGGTTTGCCTCGGTGTATCGCAGTTTCGAGGATGTCAGTGCTTTCCAGGAAGAGATCGAGAAGCTCAAAAGTGTTCCCTCACCGGAAATGAAACGCCAGCAGCAATCCCTGTTGCCGGATGATGAAGATCAGTAAGCGGACTATTTGATGAGCTTCAGTGCCGACGATCATCGTTATATGGCGCGTGCCCTGCAGTTGGCAGAGCGTGGTCTTTACACTACCGATCCCAATCCCCGTGTGGGTTGTGTTCTGGTAAGCGACAAGCAGATCATCGGCGAAGGCTGGCATGAGCGTGCCGGTGAACCTCATGCCGAGATTCACGCGCTTAAGAACGCAGGCAAAAAAGCACA
This sequence comes from Thiohalophilus sp., assembly GCA_050116795.1. GTDB lineage: Bacteria > Pseudomonadota > Gammaproteobacteria > UBA6429 > Thiohalophilaceae > Thiohalophilus. The sequence continues at coordinate 2,414 of JASFNY010000158.1, read as the reverse complement.
GGGGAGCACGGCCTATGTCACGCTTGAACCCTGTTGCCACCAGGGTCGTACACCGCCCTGTAGCGAGGCGCTGATCGATGCCGGTATAGCGCGGGTCGTGGTCGCCATGCGTGATCCGCATTCCCGAGTCGATGGTGGCGGCATTCGTCAATTGCGGGAGGCAGGGATTACCGTGGAGACCGGCCTGATGGAAAACCAGGCACACAGACTCAATCCCGGCTTTATCAAACGCATGCAACAGGGACGCCCGTTTGTGCGTCTCAAGCTGGCCATGAGCCTGGACGGGCGGACCGCCATGGCTTCCGGTGAAAGCCAGTGGATTACCGGCGAAGCGGCACGCAGGGACGTCCATTGCTGGCGCGCACGCAGTTCCGCGATCCTGACCGGCGTGGGCACGGTGCTGGCGGATGATCCCGCCATGACAGTGCGGCTTGACGATATTGAGAATCGGCCGTTGCGTGTGATCATCGATACCAACCTGAGTACACCTGCCGATGCGCGAATATTGCAACAGCCCGGTCGCACACTGATTATGACTTGCAGTGAAGACGAGCCTGCGCGGGAGAGCCTGGAACAGGCCGGTGCCTCGCTGATGACAATTCCGCAGAATGAACACAACAACGTGGATCTGGCCGCGGTACTCGACCGGCTCGGAGAGCAGGAGATCAACGAACTGCACGTCGAGGCGGGGGCAACGCTGGCCGGGTCCCTGTTGCAAGCCGGGCTGGTCGATGAACTGATCCTGTATATGGCACCGGTGGTACTCGGCGATGCTGCGCGAGGCCTGTTTCATTTGCCGGGGCTGAATGCGATGGCTGATCGAATGGCGCTGGAGATCGACGATATCCGTGCCATCGGTGAGGACTGGCGAATCAGTGCACGAGTCAGACAGTCATAAACAAGAGTACAATCTAAAATTGAGTTGTCGATCGAACCGACTATTACGACATCGACAGCGTTTTCAATGATTAGCATTAAAGGCGGTCAATAACAGTGTTTACCGGTATCATACAATCAGTCGGTAGCATCGCAAGCATCGAGTCAAAAGGCACCGATAGCCGGGTACGGATTCATACCGGCAAGTTGCCTCTGGATGATGTTGCACCGGGTGACAGTATCGCGGTTAACGGCGTCTGTCTGACTGCCGTCGAATTGCCGGGTGACGGTTTCTGGGCAGATGTGTCCGGGGAAACTTTGTCGCGCACGACCTTCGCCGATATTCGTCAGGGCAGCCGGGTCAATCTTGAGAAGGCGTTGACTCCGACCACCCATCTCGGCGGCCACCTGGTAAGCGGTCATGTTGATGGTATCGGGGAAGTTGTTGAACGCAGTGATGCCGGGCGCTCGGTGAAATTCCGCATTCGAGCCCCGTCTGAACTGGCACGTTATATCGCCACCAAGGGTTCGATTTGCGTGGATGGTATCAGCCTGACCGTGAATGCGGTGGATGGTTCGATATTCGATCTGAACATCGTGCCCCATACCCTGGCCGAGACCACCATGGATGATTATCAGACAGGTAGCCGGGTCAATCTGGAAGTGGATGTGATTGCCCGTTACCTGGAACGTTTACTGTTGGGTGACAAAGCGGCACAATCGGGTCAGGGCATAACCGAGGCGTTGCTTGCCGAGCACGGTTTTATCAAGTAGGGCATATGGCACTGAACAGCACCCAGGAAATTATCGAGGATATTCGTCAGGGTAAAATGGTGATCCTGATGGATGATGAAGATCGTGAGAATGAAGGCGATCTCATTATCGCGGCAGAAAATGTCTCGGCCGAGGCGATTAACTTCATGGCCAAGTTTGGCCGTGGTTTGATCTGTCTGACGCTGAGCAAGGAACGCTGCGAACGACTGCGCCTGCCACCAATGGTCACGGAAAACCGTGAGACCCACGCCACTGCCTTTACCGTATCGATCGAGGCCGCCGAAGGTGTGACTACCGGTATCTCCGCAGCGGATCGCGCCGTCACGATTCGAACGGCGGTGGCGGCAGACGCCAAACCTTCAGATCTGGTCCAGCCCGGACATGTCTTTCCCCTGATGGCCCAGCCCGGCGGGGTACTGACCCGTGCAGGTCACACCGAGGCCGGTTGTGATCTCGCGCGCCTTGCCGGAGTGGAACCGGCAGCGGTAATCGTCGAGATACTTAACGAAGACGGCAGTATGGCACGTCGCCCGGATCTGGAACGGTTTGCCAAAGAACATGATCTCAAGATCGGCACCATTGCCGATCTGATCGAATACCGTATGCGCAATGAAAAAACCGTCGAGCGCGCAGCGGTTTGTGATATGCCGACCCGCTTCGGAAATTTTCATCTTTATGCCTATCGCAACAGTATCGATCGCCAGGTGCACCTGGCGCTGGTGAAAGGGGATCTGGATCCGAAAAAACCGGTCCTGGTGCGGGTG
>JASFNY010000157.1:0-5223 GCA_050116795.1 Thiohalophilus sp. | reverse complement strand
TATCGATCGCTGGAAGCCAGGATAGTCGCGATTCCGAAAAGCGACATTGTGCCGGTGCATTGCAATCACTGGCCTATGACGGAAAAGCCCGAAGAGGTGCGAGAGATAATCGAGACGACCTGCCGGCAGTGGTACGCCGAAGGTCAGCTCTGAAGCAGGCTGTCGTGCCTTTCCGGCAGGGATCGATCCAGTCGCCGGTAGGCAATGGCCTCGCTGATATGGGCCGTAGCGATCGACTCTTCGCCGGCCAGGTCGGCGATGGTTCGGGCCAGCTTCAGCACCCGGTGGTAGGCACGGGCCGACAAACCCAGCCGGGCAATGGCCGCCCGCAGGAACATGGCTGGCGCATTATCCAGGCGGCAGGCCTCATCGAGCTGGCTGTTGTCCAGCCGCGCATTGGCCTGTCCGCTGCGGCGTAGCTGGCGGGCACGGGCGGCTTCCACCCGCCCACGCACTGTCTGGCTGTTCTCTTCACTGCCGGCCGCCGGTTCTTGTAACAGTTCCATCGGGATGCCCGGCACTTCCACATGCATATCGATTCGATCCAGCAATGGCCCGGAAAGCTTGCCGCGGTAGCGTGCCACCTGGTCCGGGGTACAGCGGCAGCGGCCACTGGTATCGCCGTAATAGCCACAGGGGCAGGGATTCATGGCGGCGATGAACTGAAAGCGGGCGGGAAAATCGGCCTGGCGGGTGGCCCGTGAAATCGTGATCACACCGGTCTCGAGTGGTTCACGCAGGACTTCCAGAACACGCCGGTCGAATTCCGGCAGCTCGTCCAGGAACATCACTCCGTGATGGGCGAGCGAGATTTCGCCCGGCCGGGGATGGCTGCCGCCGCCCACCAGCGCCACCGCCGAGGCCGTGTGATGCGGGGCGCGAAAGGGGCGGATCTTCCATTGCCCGGCATCGAAGCCCTGGTGGCTGATCGATTGCACGGCAGCGCTCTCCATGGCCTCTTCCTGAGTCATGCCCGGCAGTATGCCGGGCAGGCGTCGCGCCAGCATCGATTTGCCGGTCCCCGGCGGGCCGATCATCAGCAGGCTGTGGCCACCGGCTGCGGCGATTTCCAGGGCTCGCTTGGCCTGGTGCTGGCCACGCACCTCGGACAGATCCGGTTGCCGTTCTACAGGTCTGTCCAAAGCGGCAGACAACGCCGCTGGGATTAGCCGTTGCTGGCCTGCCAGATGGGCGCAGACCTCGCCCAGGTGTGCGGCAGACAGCACCTGTACGCCCTCGACCAGGGCGGCTTCACCGAAATTATCGGCCGGTACGACCAGGCAGCGGCCGGCCCGGCGACAATGCATGCTGGTCGGCAGGGCGCCCCGGACCGGGCGCAGTTGCCCGCCCAGGGCCAGTTCGCCGAGAAATTCATACTCCTGCAACGAGTCTGCGGGCAGCTGGCCCGAGGCCGCCAGGATGCCCAGTGCAATGGCCAGATCGAAGCGTCCGCCTTCCTTGGGCAGATCGGCCGGGGCCAAATTGACGGTGATTCGTCGGGCCGGGTATTCGAAACGGCTGTTGAGCAGGGCCGCGCGGACCCGGTCCTTGCTTTCCTTGACCTCGGTTTCCGGCAGGCCAACGATGGACAGTCCTGGCAGACCGTTGGAGAGATGGGTTTCGACGCTGACCAGTGGTGCATCGATGCCGCATTGAGCGCGGGTGTAGACCACAGCGAGATTCATGGCATTCACTTCCTTGTTGTTGGTGGCGGATCATCCTGATCCATTCTGATAGCAAGTCTAGTCGGTCTGCGGCGGTTCGGACAACTGTTGCTCCAGTAGCTGTATCTGTCGCTCCATTTCCTCGAGTTTTGCGCGGGTGCGCAACAGCACCTCGCGCTGAATATCGAACTCTTCCCGGGTCACCAGATCCATCTGTTGCAGCGTGCGTCGTAACCCCGCGCGTAGTTGTTGATCGACCTCATGGCGCATCTCCTGCAGGCCGTCCGGCAGTGATTGCAGGATGCGTTCGACGAGCTGTTCGATATCGGGATTTTGCATTCCGGGTTTGCCTGCAGATTGGTGAGAGGGACTTGATTTTAATACCTGACAGCCGGCGGTGAAACCGCAGCCTGAATACAGCTCTGCGGGTGGGGGTTATCACGAACAAAGGATGCCAAAGCGCACTGTACTGGTGCGGATCGATGCCCCGGGGTCGAATTCAGTGCACCGCCTGGGTGCAAAAGTGAGTGCGGCATAACCTAAGCAATTGTAATCCATAGCAAAAAAAAGTTGGCACGCTGTTCGCAATAACGGTACAGCGAACATTATTCGTTAAACACTCTCAACATGTATGGGGAAGAGACAAATGCAAAAATCTAAAGCACTCATCGCAGGTTCCGTACTGGCTGCCGTTTCTACATTTGGTAGCTCAGCCGCTATGGCGGAAACCTCAGTATCAGCCAATGTTGGTTACGTATCCGATTACTTCTTCCGTGGCGTCTACCAGACTTCATCCTCCGCCTCTGCGGGACTGGATGTCGGTATTGGCGGTTTCTATGTCGGTACCTGGCTGGCTGACGTTGATTATGGTATCGAGTACGACCTGTATGCCGGTTATGCCGGTGAAATCTCCGGTTTCAGCTATGACATCGGCTACGTCACCTACAACTACTCTGATGACTGGGACGACACATACGCTGAAGTCGCACTCAGTGTTGGTTACGGTCCGATCAGCGCTTCTTACGCCGATGGTACCTGGGATGGTTTTGGTGCCGAACAGGATTACTCCTTCACCAGCGTTACCGCTGAATACAAGGGTGCCTACCTGACTTACGGTACCTGGGGTAAAGATTTTGATGGTGACTATACCGAAATCGGTTACAGCAAAACTGTCAGCGACATCGACTACAGCGTTGCTCTGATCAACAACAGCAAGGAACTCGATCTGAAAGCAGGTGAAGGTGAAACTGCCCTGACCTTCGGCATCGGTTACGCCTGGGACCTGTAAGGTTTAGGTAAGCTCAAAACTCTCGCCCACCTTCGGGTGGGCATTTTTTAAGGAGGCAAGACCATGAAAATGGTTATGGCAATCATCAAGCCCTTCAAGCTGGATGATGTGCGCGAAGCGCTTTCCGAGATCGGGGTACAGGGTATCACCGTTACGGAAGTAAAAGGCTTCGGCCGTCAGAAAGGGCATACAGAGTTATATCGTGGGGCAGAGTACGTCGTGGACTTTCTGCCCAAGGTGAAGATCGAAGCGGTTGTTGACGACGGCCTGGTAGACCAGGTTATCGAAGGCATCAGCAAGGCTGCCAATTCCGGCAAGATCGGTGACGGCAAGATCTTCGTGTCTGATATTGAACAAGCAGTTCGTATCCGTACCGGTGAAACCGGCGCTGATGCCCTGTAAAACAAGAGGAGAGGCTTAAGATGGAAAACAATATTTTCCAATTGCAATACGCCATCGACACCTTCTACTTCTTGGTAATGGGTGCATTTGTAATGTGGATGGCAGCCGGTTTCGCAATGCTCGAATCCGGTCTGGTTCGTTCCAAGAACACAACTGAAATCCTGACCAAGAACGTAGTTCTGTATGCGATTTCCTGCATCATGTATCTGGTGTGTGGTTACGCAATCATGTACGGCGGGGATTACTTCCTGTCCGGTATCGCTGGTGGTGACACCCTGGTCGCCGATGCGCTTGCTGCATCTGCCGAAGCAGGCTTTGAAGGTGGTTCTGTTTATTCAGCTGCTTCTGACTTCTTCTTCCAGGTTGTGTTCGTGGCAACTGCCATGTCCATCGTTTCCGGTTCCGTTGCCGAGCGCATGAAGCTGTGGTCTTTCATGCTGTTCGCTGTCGTGATGACCGGTTTCATTTACCCGATGGAAGGCTTCTGGACCTGGGGCGGTGGCTCCGTATTCGGAATGTACAGCCTGGGTGATCTCGGATTCTCCGACTTTGCCGGTTCCGGTATCGTACACATGGCTGGTGGCGCTGCTGCCCTGGCTGGCGTACTGGTACTCGGTGCGCGTAAGGGTAAGTATGGTGCCGATGGCAAGATCAACGCCATTCCTGGTGCCAACCTTCCGCTGGCTACCCTGGGTACCTTCATCCTGTGGATGGGCTGGTTCGGCTTCAATGGCGGTTCCGTACTGAAGCTGGGTGATATCGCCAATGCTAACTCTGTGGCCATGGTGTTCCTGAACACCAATACTGCAGCCGCTGGTGGTGTAATCGCCGCGATCATCGTTGCCCGCATGCTGTTCGGCAAGGCTGACCTGACCATGGCACTTAATGGTGCTCTGGCTGGACTGGTAGCGATTACCGCTGAACCGTCAACTCCGACCGCTCTGGGTGCGACCCTGATCGGTGCTGTTGGTGGCGTGATTGTGGTCTTCTCTATCGTGTTCCTGGACAAGCTGAAGATCGACGATCCGGTTGGTGCTATCTCTGTCCATGGTGTGGTCGGTATGTGGGGCCTGCTGGCCGTACCGCTGACCAATGATGGGGCCACCTTCAGTGGTCAGATCGCTGGTCTGTTGACTATCGGCATCTGGGTCTTCGTTGTCAGCCTGATTGTCTGGCTGATCATCAAGGCCATCATGGGTGTACGCGTCAGCGAAGAAGACGAGTACGAAGGTCTGGATCTTTCCGAGTGTGGTATGGAAGCCTATCCGGAATTCACTGGAACCAAGGGTTCTGGTATCTAATCCAGTACCAACGGCAATATGCCAAAATAAAACGGGCGCCCCAGGGCGCCCGTTTTTTTATGTCTATTGTTTGTACTCTTACAGGTTATTATGTGTACCGTCACAATAAGGTGGGTTGCCGGTATGTTTGCAGCCACACAGGTAGACAGTGGATTTTTCTGCGATAGTGAACTTGAGCGGTTCGAAATCGGTATCCTTGTGCGAGCCATCGCAAAAGGGCTGGTTAGATGATTGGCCACAGGCGCACCAGAAATAGTCGCCGGGTTCCAGTTCCACGGCATAGGGGCCTTTTTTCGCGATAACCGGTTCGGACATGCCATTCTCCTTCTCGTTATAATCAGCGCTAATCATATCAATGCTGAAATAAAATAAAACAGTATTAACCATAAGGGGTATTCGATGCAGTTCAGGAGAACGCTCGCTTGAGCACACTGGCTGTGGAAGCATTGCAAGTGCGCCAGATCCGTTTCGAGGTTGATATCGGAGCGGGTGAGATTGTCTGTCTTGGCGGGCCGTCGGGCAGTGGCAAGAGCCTGTTGCTGAGGGCCATCGCGGATCTGATACCGCA
>JASFNY010000156.1:0-5229 GCA_050116795.1 Thiohalophilus sp. | reverse complement strand
GTTACGCTTTTAAAGTGTTTGTAAATAGCTGATTTTTAATTTTGTTTTTATGGCGGCGTAATGGAGCCTGGGCCGGTTTGGCTTGACATGCCGGCTGCAAATGCCGAAAATGCGCCGCTCCTGATGGCCCGACCGGGCACCCGATATGGCTACGTAGCTCAGCTGGTTAGAGCACATCACTCATAATGATGGGGTCGGTGGTTCGAATCCACCCGTAGCCACCATTCTTCGGTTTTTCTCTATTCTCGACGCTGACAGATTACCGCAAGCGAAATGCTGACAGTCCCGTTCTGTGTGACATGGAAGACCGGAGCGGTTTGCGTGCAAGGCTTGTGTGTGCTGGCACCGGGCAACCATTGCGGGTTGCCGGTGAACAGGCCTGAAAACCCGGGATGGGTTATTCCACTGAATCAGTTGTAAATGCGTTGATCCTGGGTTTTGATTTTTCGAATATAAAGGGAGAGGGCGGCTTCGGCTTCTGCACGACTGGGGTAGGGTCCTATGTCCTGACCTTCGCGACAGGAAAAATACCAGTTAGCATCGATATTGAAAAATCGACCGCTTCTGAAGGGGATAGAACCGTCCTCACCGGTACGATGAATATGCATGACTATCTCCAGTAATCTGTTCTAACTCTCTCTAGTATTCTATAGCCCTGTCTGGCGGGACAGTCAATTCTCTATGTACCCGATTTTATTGGGGTTTACCCTGTGATCAGCAGTCGAACGGAATCCAGTGCCGGTTGGACCTGCCGAATGTGATTTTCCAGGGCATCCCGCTGTGTCAGCAATGCCTCGATCTCGCTGTCACGAACATTGGGATTGATCTTGGCCAGGTGCTGCATGCGGGCAATGCTATTGTTCATGATGTTGTGCATGCGTTGTATGGCTGACTCGAGAACTTCATTCGCATCGGCAGATATCTGCCCCTCAGCCTGGTGCAGCATTTGACGCAATTCATTCTGTCTGGCGCGAATGATTTTGCTGCGCGTGGTTTTATCCAGTTCGGCAGGTAACAGTGTCAGGTTTTCCGCGGGAAACTGTGTCGTGCAGTCCCGGCCCTTGGCATCGATTACCCGGCGTAATGTCGTTGGTGGCAGGAATCGGGACAGTTGCAAGCGACTCGGGGCCACTCCCAGCAGTATAAAGTGACACTCCAGTAACAGGGTCCCGGCGGGATAGGCGTTGTGACGCACAATAGCCAGGGCGGCGTTGCCGTGATGGTCTTCAAGCACGAGGTCCATGATGCCGCGTATCATCGGGTGTTCCCAGCTTAGAAACTGCCAGTCCTCGCGCGCCAGGGCGGTACTTCTGGATCGGGTCAGGGTGAGCCCATCTTCAGGCAGCCCGGGAAAGTGTTCGACCAGCATGTGGTTGCCCGGCTGCATGATATGACTGTCTTCACCATGCACTTCCAGATCGACGCCGAAGTGGCTGCAGGCATTATCCAGAAATTCAAGCAGTCGAGGATCATTTTCCAGCCGTTGAATGGCCCCACGCAGGTAATCCGCCTCGTCTGCCCGGTAGGAGTTCAGTTCAAGTAAGCGGTCACGGCCCAGTTCCAGTTGTCGGGCGAGTCGACGATGTTCATCCGCCATCTCCTGTAGCAGGGTTTCCAGTTCGTCACGTTCGATGGTATTGGCAAATAATTTATCAATCGAACTCCGAAACCGTTCAAACAGGCTGGCACCGGTGGCGCTGGCCTGTTCGAAAGCTTGCAGGGATTCGTTATAGAGGCGAAACAGGTCCTGCTGCGGAGTATCGTTGATATAAGCTACATGGATCTGCACGGCGTGTGCCTGCCCGATGCGATCCAGTCGACCGATGCGTTGCTCCAGCAGGTCCGGGTGGGCAGGCAGATCAAACAGCAACAGGTGTTGAGCAAACTGGAAGTTGCGACCTTCGCTGCCTATCTCGGAACAGACCAGTACCTGTGCACCTTGTTCGGCATCGGCAAAATAGGCCGCCGCCCGATCCCGTTCCACGATTGTCAGTCCTTCATGAAAGACCGCACTGCGCAGTCCAATGCGTTCGCGCAGGTGACTCTCCAGTTGTCGGGCCGTCTCGGCCCGGGCGCAGATCAGCAGGGCCTTCTCGCCACGGTGCTCGCGCAGGGTGCGGACGACCCAATCAACTCGCGGATCGATCTCGAGCCAGCCCGTGGGATTGTCACTCACCTGTTCCCACGCCGACTCCGGGGTGAGATGGTTGATTTCGCTGGTAAGTGTTCGATCTGACAACCGGGTGGCATAGGCTTCTGGTCGGGGCAGGCTGCTGGCATGCAGGTGTCTCTCGGGAAAGCCGCGAATGGCTGCGCGAGTATTGCGAAACAGAACCCGACCGGTGCCATGCCGGTCCACCAGCAGATGGATCAATTGCTGGCGGGCCCGTTCATGTTCCTGTTGCGAATCGTTGTTAACGGGGGACTTTTCCAACCGGCTCATCAAATCCGAGAAAGTTGGATGATTGCCCAGCGCCAGATGCAGTGCTTCCCGTGATTCGAAACTCAGCGGTCGGTTTTCCAGCAGTTCATTGACCGCTTGAATCACCGGCTGGTAGCAATCTTCTTCTTCAAGAAATTCATCCAGATCGTAAAAGCGATGCGGATCGAGCAGCCGCAAACGGGCAAAGTGGCCGGCCGCACCGAGTTGCTCCGGAGTGGCTGTCAGCAGCAATATCGCCGGAATGGTTTCGGCGAGCTGCTCAACGAAACAGTATTGAGGACTGACTTTCTGTGGAGTCCATTCGAGATGATGTGCTTCATCAACGACCAGCATGTCCCAGCGGCTGGCCAGTGCCTGTTGCTGGCGCTCGGGATTCTGCAAAAACATCTCCAGGCTGCAGAGTACCAGCTGTTCGCTGTCGAAAGGCTTTTCCCCCTGTTCGGCGAGGGCCGCACAGCGCGTTTCATCCAGCAGGCTGAAACGAAGATTGAAGCGACGCAGCATTTCCACCAGCCACTGGTGCAGCAGACTTTCGGGAACCAGGATCAACACACGGGCAATACGTTCATCCAACAACTGCTTGTGAATAATCAGCCCCGCTTCGATGGTCTTGCCCAGCCCCACCTCGTCGGCCAGCAAGACCCGCGGTGCGACGCGACTGGCCACTTCATGCGCTATGTAGAGCTGATGGGGTATCAAATCGACCCTGCACCCGTGCAGTCCCCGGGCCGGATCGGGCAACAACTCGTTTTGCATGGCTCGAATGGTCTGGCGCAACCGGTAAAGCCGCGGCGGGTCCATATGACCACTCAGTAGACGATCCTGGGGGCGGCTCAATTGCAGGCGGCTGTCCAGTTCCGATTCGGGGACCTCCAGTGAGTGACCCTGATCATCGTGTGCGAAGTAGGTCAGCAAACCGTCGTCCTCTTCGACGGCACTGACATGCAGCTTCATGCCATTGGTATGAAAAATGCTTTCATTCGGTTGAAAACGAATTCGGCTCAGGGGGGCATCCTGAAGACGGTAGATACGGTCTTCGTCGATAGCAGGGAAAAACAGGCGAACCTGGCGCGGTTCCACGCTCTGGACGATGCCCAGCCCGAGTTCCGGTTCATTATCGCTATACCAGCGTTGGCCAGGACGTATGTTTTCCATGGCAGGATTGTCACAAATCGGGGAAGGATAAGACAGTCTTGTCTGTGCCTGTTATTTGTGCAAGTCGAAAGTTACTGCACAACATTGGATCCTGTTGAGATTGATAGGCATCAAATTATGTACACATTATTAAAGTATAGGTAATTCCCCGAATAGAGGATGTCTCAGGATTACATTACACTGCGCGGGCCTGACGAAACTGGTTTGCAGTGAGGGATATTATGTCAGCACATTTATTTACTTATGGAACACTGGAATTGCCGGAAGTTTTTACGGCGGTCACCGGGCAGGTTGCCCATGGCGTACCGGCAAGACTGCCGGGTTACGTACGTTATCGACTACGTGGTGAAGTTTATCCCGGTATCATTCCTTCAGGGAAGGATAGTCTGGATGGAACGCTGTATTTCGATCTGGAACCGCTGTTGCACAAAAAAATCGATCACTATGAAGATACCTGCTATGAAAAGCAGGAAGTCGAGGTCGTCACTGAAGCGGGCGAAACAGTGATCGCGATGGCTTACGTTATTCCTGAAAACAAGCGTCTTCTGTTGTCATCCATTCCTTGGGACCAGCAACAATTTATCCAGGAGCATATGGATAATTTCCTGCGCTACATCCGTTGATTCAGGTCAGTTCTGACAGTCTCAGGTGTTGATACAAGCAACCGGGCGTATTCAGTAATTACTGTGGGGAGAGCTGATTCAGTTCGTCGAGTATGTTCAGGACGAGCTGTTCACCACTGGGTCCCATGCCTTCACACAATATCTTTGGATCACGCTCTCCCTGGAGCAGACGATTGATGATGCCCCCGAGCAAACGCATGTCTCCGGGAACCTGGATCATGTACTCCGCCATGTTTGCCAATGCCTGTAGTGCTTCACTGTCACCGTGATTCGCGGCATGGATCATGTGTGCGAGCCCTGGCGCTGCAACAGTAGGATCCGCCTGCACGGAAGCATCGGGTAATGTTTCCGGATTCTGTATTCCCTGCAGAATAGACTGGATAATGACCCTGTCTTCCTCGTCCAGGTTGAGCAACAGAGATTCATCGCGTTGTCCCTGCAGAATTGCTTCGATGCGCTGGACGAGGTCGTGCCAGCCCTGCTCACGTGCCATCTGTAACATGGGTTCCAGTCTCTCACGCTCTTCAGCTTGCAGACAGGCCTTGACGACCTGCTGTATCAGCGGTGCGTGAGTTTGTCGAATCTGCTGATCACGTTCTGATATACTCATTTGATATTACCCCATACGACTGGAACCACTATTGTTTCCAATATCGGGGCAAGTATCAAATCGGTGTTCGTCATTGCTACAAGGCAATAATAAAAAGGGGAGGAGCATGGCAACAAAAGAAATCACCTGGGCCGGCATCGGCTGGCGCTTTCTGGCAGCCATCGTACTGGTTTTTTGTACATATAACCCGGAAGGCTATTCATTCGTTCACTGGGCCACGTCCAGTGACCAGGGGCCGATGGCGCTGAAAATCTTCGTTGGTATTCTGCTGGTGATTGGTTGGACTGTGTTTATTCGTGCCACACTCGGTTCACTCGGCGGGTTTGGTATCCTGCTGGTTGTCGCGTTATTTGCCTCAATGCTGTGGTTGCTGACTGAATGGGGAATTATTCCCAAAG
>JASFNY010000155.1:0-5230 GCA_050116795.1 Thiohalophilus sp. | reverse complement strand
GCTCGCTTGAGCACACTGGCTGTGGAAGCATTGCAAGTGCGCCAGATCCGTTTCGAGGTTGATATCGGAGCGGGTGAGATTGTCTGTCTTGGCGGGCCGTCGGGCAGTGGCAAAAGCCTGCTGCTGAGGGCCATCGCGGATCTGATACCGCACCAGGGGCGTGTGCGACTTGATGAGCAATGGTGTGACACCATGCCGGCACATGAATGGCGGCGCAAGGTCTGCCTGTTGCCGGCCGAGTCCCAGTGGTGGCGGGACCGGGTCGGCGAGCATTTCGCCGAACCCCGTGAGGAATGGTTCAAGCAATTGGGGTTTTCCATGGACGTGCTCGACTGGGAACTTGCCCGTTGTTCCACCGGTGAAAAACAACGCCTGGCCATTTTGCGCCTGTTGTGCCAGAAGCCCCTGGCCCTGCTGCTCGATGAACCGACTGCCAGCCTCGATCCGCAAAGTATCGAGCATACCGAGGCACTGTTGCAGGAGTATGCGCGGGAGAACGCGGCGCCGATTATCTGGGTCACGCATGATCGGGAACAGCAACAACGTCTCTGCCGGCGACGACTGGTGATTCGTGGTGATCAGGTGGAGGAGCTGACATGAGCATCATCAGCCTGACTCCCTGGGATCTTGGCTTGGCTGCACTGCTGGTGATAGTACTCGCCGGTGTTTCACTTTGGTTACAGCTCGGTGTCACCCGGCGCCTGTTGATCGCGGCTTTGCGTACAACAGTTCAATTGTTGTTGATAGGGCTGATCCTCAAGATCCTGTTTGAGAATGCCACCCTGTGGTGGGTTACCGCGATTGCGATGGTCATGGTGTTGATCGCCGGACGTGAGGTCATGGGTCGTCAGCAAAGACCGTTTCGAGGTCGTTGGGGTTACGCGCTGGGGACCCTGTCCATGTTCGTATCTGCCTTTGCCACCACCCTGTTTGTGTTGTTGACCATTATAAATAACCAACCCTGGTATCTGCCTCAGTATGCAATTCCTTTGCTTGGCATGATGCTCGGTAATACCATGACCGGGGTGGCATTGTCGCTCGATCGGTTGACCAACAGCGCCTGGCAACAACGTGCAGTGATCGAAACGCGGTTGGCCCTGGGACAGCCCTGGCAGGAAGCGTTACGCGAAACGATTCGCGAAAGCGTCCGGGTCGGCCTGATACCGATCATCAATGCCATGGCGGCGGCCGGAATCGTCAGTCTGCCGGGTATGATGACCGGCCAGATTCTTTCGGGTACGCCCCCACTGGAGGCGGTCAAATACCAGATATTGATCATGTTTATGATCTCGGCCGGGACCGGCTTTGCAATTTTACTGGCCAGCTGGCTGGGTGCGCGGCGACTGTTCGATGAACGCCAGCGTCTGCGACTGGACAGACTCAGGGAGGCAAGAGAATGAAAGGGAAAATTCAACAGCATATTACCGGATTGCTGCTCGGCGGTTTGCTGATCTCAACGGCCGGCGCGGAAGTATACAAGTGGACCGATGAACAGGGCCGGGTTCACTATGGAGACAAACCGCCGGATCAAGGGGCACGGCAAATGCAGATCGATGCGGGCAACGGCAGCCCAGGACCGATTCCCAGTGAGGCGGAACGTCGGGAAAAGACTCAGCGTCTATTGCGTGCCTATGACGAAGAGCGGCGAATAAAGCAACAACAGGAACAACGCCAGGAAGCCGAAGAGGCTGAACGTCGCCGCCGCTGTGCCAGGGCCAGGGACCGTCTGCGCCGCTATACTTATGCCGGTAGCCTGTACCAGCTGGATGACCAGGGCAATCGCCGTTATCTGGATGATAGCAACCGACAACAGACCGAGGAACGGGCGCGGCAGGAAGTTGAAAAATGGTGCAGCTAGACCATTAACGCTATTTGCCCAGATGTTCGCGCAGGAAGGCAGGCATGGCCAGCGCCGCGCGATGGATCTCGGGAGTGTAATAGCGGGTGGTGAATGCCCGGTTTACTGCATCGGCTTCACGGAAACCGCCTGAGTCTGACTGTTTACCCGCCATTGTTGCGCTCCACCAGCCGCTGGGATAGACCGGTTGAGGAAATCCCAGGGTATTCACGCTGGCAAATCCCGCGCTGGTCATCGCCTGGTGCATTTCTTTAAGCAGGCGCTGATGAATCAGTGGCGATTCACTCTGTTGTACAAGTAGTCCCTGGTCACCCAGGGCGCGATGACAATCCCGGTAAAAAGCCTCGGTGAACAGGCCCTGGGCAGGACCAATAGGATCGGTACTATCGACGATGATGATGTCGTACTGTCCCGGCTTAGCATCCTTTACCCACTGAATGCCGTCGACAAAATGGAACGCCGCGCGGGGATCGTTGTTGGCAGTACAGAGATCGGGAAAATACTGCTCGGAAAGTCGCGTTACCTGCTCATCGATTTCCACCTGCTCGCAAGTTTCAACCCCCGAGTGTTGCAGTACTTCCTTCAGTGTGCCGCAATCGCCACCACCGATGATCAATACACGCCTGGGATCCGGGTGGGTAAACAGCACGGGATGTGACATCATTTCGTGATACAGAAAATTGTCCCTGTCGGTGAGCATGATAAAGCCATCGATCACCATCAGGCGGCCCCATTTTTCTGTCTCGAAGATGGAGATCTTCTGATACTCGGTCTGGGTCTCTGCCAGCTTTTCTTTTATTTTAAAGGAAAAGGCAGAACCGCTTTCATCACAGATTTCGGTAAACCATTCAGTATCGGGTAACATATCACCACTCCGGAAAATGCTTGGCGTGAACAGGCAGACAACCATTATACTTGAAACCCCTGCCAGGGATAAATCAACCTCGGGCGATTATGTCAGATTGGAACATACAACAAGCGCTTGCCACCTATAGCACTTCCTACTGGGGAGAGGGGTATTTCGGGATCAATGAACAGGGCCGAATGGTGGCTCATCCTGATCGCAAAGCCAACAGCAAGGGTATAGATCTCTATCAACTTGCGATTGACGCTGTGCAAGAGCATAACGTCACCCTGCCCATTGTGGTTCGATTCACCGATATTCTGAACAACCGGCTGGATACGCTGTGCCAGAGTTTTCATGATGCGATGGCCGGTGACGACTACCGTGGCCAATACACAGCGGTGTATCCGATCAAAGTCAACCAGCAGGCCAGTGTTATTCAGCAGATCGTGGAGCACGGACAGCAGCGGGTCGGACTGGAAGCGGGCAGCAAGCCGGAATTGATGGCGGTGCTTGGCCTGTCGCGGCCGGGCGGGGTTATCGTGTGTAACGGATACAAGGACAGGGAATATATTCGCCTGGCTCTGATTGGTCGCAAACTCGGACACCGGGTCTATATCGTGATCGAAAAATTGTCCGAGTTGGAGCTGGTGATTAGCGAGTCAAAGGCGCTGGAAATCGAGCCATTAATTGGTATACGCGTTCGTCTGGCCTCAATCGGCGCAGGAAAATGGCAGAACACAGGTGGTGAGAAAGCCAAGTTCGGCCTCTCGGCGTCGCAGGTGATCTGGATTATCCAGAGGCTTCGCGAGGCAGGTCTGAGCGACTGTCTGCAAATGCTGCATTTTCACCTGGGTTCACAGATTGCCAATATACGTGATATTCAACGCGGCATGCTTGAATGCACACGCTATTTCGTGGAGCTGCATCGCATGGGGGTCAATATTCGCTGTGTGGATGTCGGTGGCGGACTGGGGGTCGATTATGAGGGCACACAATCTCGCAGTTTTTGTTCCATGAACTACAGCGTGCAGGCCTATGCAAATAACATCGTGCATTCCTTGTGGGAAGCCTGTGAGGAACATAACCTGGAACATCCAGACATCTTCACCGAATCCGGACGCGCGATGACGGCGCATCATGCGGTGTTGATTACCAATATCATCGATACCGAACAGGTACCCGATGCGCATGCCATGCTCGAGCCACAGAGTGATGATCCGCTGGTGCTACAGGATATGTGGCAGTGCTACGAATCGATTCAGAGTGAGACCTCCAGCCGTGCTGCTATGGAGATTTACCATGACATCAAACATTGGCTGGCTGAAGTACAAAGCATGTATACCCACGGTGTGTTGTCACTGGATCAGCGGGCCTACGCCGAGGAACTCTATTACGTCACCTGCCAGCACGTGCATGAATTATTGTCTTCCAGTAACCGGGTGCACCGGGAAGTGCTTGATGAGTTGCATGACAAGCTGGCGGACAAGTATTTCGCCAATTTCTCCCTGTTTCAGTCCATTCCCGATGTCTGGGCGATCGATCAGATTTTTCCGGTCGTACCCCTGCATCGGTTGAATGAAAGGCCTACCCGCCGGGGCGTGATCGAGGACATTACTTGTGATTCTGATGGCCGCATTGATTATTATGTTGACAATGAGGGCGTTGAAAGCAGTTTGCCATTGCATGAACTTAACAGTGATGAACAATACCTGATTGGAATATTCATGGTTGGTGCCTACCAGGAGATTCTGGGGGATATGCATAACCTGTTCGGAGATACAGATTCGATAAATGTTTCCGTCACCGAACATGGTGAATACCTGATTGATCAGGTGCTTTATGGTGATACGGTCGATACCGTACTTGACTATGTTCACGTGAGTGCCGATACCTTGCAGAAAAGTTACCGGCACAAGCTGGCAGAGGCAGAACTGACAAAAGAGCAGGCTGAGGATTACCTGGAGCAGCTTGAATCAGGACTGAATGGCTATACCTATCTGGAAGACGAATAAAATTTGGGACTGCATGCCCAATAAAAGTGTGTAACCTGTAACCATATAATAAGGTGTCAACAATGCAGATTCTGGTAGAGCGTAACCCGTCACCCGCAAAACTCGATGTCATTGGTGTATATGACTGGCCGATTTGGGAAAAAGAAGTTTCTACCTTTCCGTGGAAATATGATCGGCAGGAAACCTGTTATCTGCTGGAAGGCGATGTGATCGTGACTCCGGATGGCGGTGAGCCGGTGCAGATACAACGCGGTGATCTGGTAACTTTCCCGGCGGGCATGTCCTGTACCTGGGACATCCGCGAAGCGGTCAAGAAGCACTATGATTTTGACTAGCAGCCCGTCGTTGATAACGGGCTGCCAGTCGGATCGATCTCAGAAGCGGTAGTGAATCCCTGCCGACAGGTGTGAGATGTCGGACTCGATAATAGTGTATTCAGCTATAAAATCCATCTTCTTGTTGATGTCATAAGTCATACCGAATCCGACGCTCAATTCAAATCCATCATCAAAA
>JASFNY010000154.1:0-5243 GCA_050116795.1 Thiohalophilus sp. | reverse complement strand
TGCATCTCGGCCGCCTGGCCCAGATAATAACGGGCATCATTGACCCGTTTCCTTTGCGCAATCAACTGCTTGAAACTTTTTTGGGCCTGAACGTAATCACCCTGTTGCAGGGACAGCAGACCCAGCGCATAGAGCGCGTCAGCATCACCGGGCCGGTACTCGAGCGCGATGGTGAATTCGTCCCGGGCGGCGGCAAACTGCTTCTCGTCCACCAGTTTGCGCGCCAGAAACATTCGCAGGGCGACGTCCCCGGGATGCTCATCGAGACGTTCACGGATCAGGCCCAGCAGCCGTTTGGTCTCGCCCTTTCGATGCAGAACATTGGCCCGCAGCAGGTGCGCCTCGGACCAGTCGGGACGCACGGTCAGGGCCCGTTCGACGGCCTGTTCGGCCATGTCCAGGTCATCAACCAGTAGTGCCAGGTGAGCCAGCGCGTACTGGGCATCGGGGTTGTCCTGGCGATCCGCTACCAGCTTTTGCATCACATCCAGGGCAGCCTGCTTGTCCTTTTCCTTGCTCAGCAGGGAGGTGATCAGCATGTAGCGCTGTCGTTCAACATCACCATTCCCCAGGTTCAACAAGGCTTCGAAATGGGGTACAGCCGCATCGCCCTGACCGGTCCGCACCAGAAGCGCGGCCAGTACCTGCCGGGCCTCGGCATCCTGCGGGGCAAGCTTGACCCATTTTTTCGCTGCCTGAATAGCCCGTTCGTCGTTACGGGCATAGACAGCGATGCGCGCCGCACGCTCGGCGATACGCACATCATCAGTCGCTTCGGCGGCCTTGCTGTAGCCCTCTACAGCCACATCCATGCGGTTTCTCTGCAGCGCTATCTCCGCCGCCAGCAGGTAATACAGGACTTCACCAGAAAGGCCGGAGTCTGTAACCGGGGGTTGGGCCGACTCGGAAACAGCAGGCTCCCCTGGCACCGGACTGCTGGTCTTCGAACCGGCATCGGGAGTATCATCCTGCGCTTTTGGAACGGGTGGGAGAGAGGACTGGCAGGCCGGCAGCAAAAGCGCCAAACACATGAGGAATATAAGATTTTTCATCAAAATACCGTTACAGACTGGACTTGATTCCATTCATTGTAGATGAGGATCGGGCAACTATAACCAATTTTCGGCGTGATGCGCTTGGTATAATATAGAATGTCGGGCGCAAGAACGGCGAAATCAAGCCTTCGTGACCGAATCCGAAAAGATTTTCAGGCAGGACTATCGTGGCATTACTGGCATTTGGCATCAATCACAAGACCGCCCCGGTCGACGTCCGGGAGAAAGTGGCCTTCGCGGCGGACAAGCTCGAGGCCGCCCTGCGGGATCTGATCGCGCGCGGCGCCGTCAACGAATGTGCCATCGTTTCCACCTGCAACCGGACAGAGCTGTATTGCGGTTTCGACGAGGAGCGCAGCAACGTCGAGAATATTCTCAACTGGTTCCGGGAATATCATCATCTCGACTCCGACGAGATCGAGCCGTATCTCTACACGCACATGGATAACCTGGCCGTGCAACACCTTTTGCGTGTGGCCAGTGGCCTCGATTCACTGGTCCTGGGCGAACCACAGATTCTTGGCCAGATCAAAGATGCCTACAACACGGCCAGCCATGCCGGTTCCATCGGCCGTCAGCTTAATCGTCTGTTCCAGCACACCTTTTCAGTCGCCAAGCAGGTACGGACCGATACTGCCATCGGTGCCAGCCCGGTATCTGTCGCGTTTGCCGCCGTGAACCTGGGCAAACGAATATTCTCCGATCTCGGCCAACATACCGCGATGCTGATTGGCGCCGGCGACACGATTGAACTGGTCGCCCGGCATCTGAAGGAACAGGGTATCCGCAAGATCATTGTTGCCAACCGAACCGTGGAACGGGCCCATGCCCTCGCCGATACGTTCGATGCCGAAGCCATTGCCCTGGCCGATATGCCTGCCCGGTTGACCGAGGCGGACATCATTATCTCCTCCACCGCCAGCCAGTTGCCGATCCTTGGCAAAGGTGCCGTGGAACGGGCCCTGAAAAAACGCAAGCACCGGCCGATGTTCATGGTGGATATTGCCGTACCCCGGGATATCGAACCGGAAGTCGGCGAACTGGCGGATGTATACCTGTACACCGTCGATGATCTGCATGATGTCATCGAGGAAGGCCGCCAATCACGCGAAGAAGCCGCCCGCCAGGCCGAGGACATCATCGACAACCAGGTCGATCATTTCATGGGCTGGCTGCGATCGCTGGAGGCCGTGGATACCATCCGGGCCTTTCGTGAGCAGGCCGATCATGTGCGGGATGATGCCGTGGAAAATGCCGAACGTCAGTTGGCCGCCGGCAAAGACCCTCAAGAGGTGATTATGGAACTGGCCCGCACCCTGACCAACAAACTGATCCATAACCCCTCAGTCCAGATGAACCAGGCGGCCTTTGAAGGCCGCAAGGATCTGCTCGATACCGCTCGCCAGTTGCTCGGCATCAAAGACGAAGACTGAAGTAGCGTCAAATGAAAACTTCAGTCCAGTCCAAGTTGGAAAACCTGGTTGATCGCCTCGAGGAAATCAATGCATTGCTGGCCGATCCGGGTGTGATCGGCGATCAAAACCAGTTCCGCAACCTGTCCCGCGAATACGCCCAGATCAATCCTGTTGTCACGACCTTCAAGCAATACCAGGAGACCCTGCAGAATATTGATGAAGCCCGCGCGATGCTCGACGAGAGTGACAGCGACATGCGCGCGATGGCCGAAGAGGAATTGCACAGCGCCGAACAACGCCGCGAGCAGTTGGAAGACGAACTGCAAATGCTGATGCTGCCGCGGGACCCCAACGACGACAAGAACATATTCCTGGAAATCCGCGCCGGCACCGGTGGCGATGAGGCAGCCCTGTTCGCCGGTGACCTGTTTCGCATGTATTCCCGCTATGCTGAACAACAGGGCTGGAAGCTGGAGATTCTCAGTGAAAGCGAGGGCGAGCATGGCGGCTACAAGGAGATCATCGCGCGCATCGCCGGCGAAGGCGCCTACTCCAAGCTCAAGTTTGAATCCGGCGCACACCGTGTACAGCGGGTACCGGAAACCGAATCCCAGGGACGCATCCATACCTCGGCGTGCACCGTCGCGGTCATGCCTGAAGCCGATGAAGTCGAGGCGGTGGATATCAATCCGGCTGATCTCAAAGTCGATACCTTTCGTGCATCAGGCGCTGGCGGCCAGCACGTCAACAAAACCGACTCGGCCATTCGCCTGACCCACATGCCCAGCGGTATCGTGGTCGAATGCCAGGACGAGCGATCCCAGCACAAGAACCGGGCCCGGGCCATGTCCCTGTTGCAGGCCAAGCTGCACCAGGTCGAGATCGACAAACAACAGACAGAACAGGCCCAGACACGTAAATCCCTGGTGGGCAGTGGCGATCGCTCCGAGCGAATTCGCACCTACAACTATCCCCAGGGCCGGGTCACCGATCACCGCATCAACCTGACACTCTACAAGCTGGATGAAATCATGCAGGGCCATCTCGAAGAGGTGATCGAACCATTGAGCGCCGAACATCAGGCTGACCTGCTGGCAGCCATGGCCGAAGAATAACCGCCCGACTCCTTATCTTTTCACCATGACCCTTCTTTCGAACCAGGTGGTAACTCGCCAAAGCAGCAAGACACTGCTAGAATTATGGTTACTAACTGGTGACTTGCGCGACGGGACGGAACCCTGAGGCCGCAGGCAGCATTACAATAAAACATAACTTACGATTCGCCCGCCCCCCGTTCGCGACGAATTGTTAATGAAAAGGAATTTGGCCATGGGTCTCCTTAAATTTGTGAAAACACTTCCTCTCGGACTACTGTTGTTCGTATCGGCTTTCCCGATCAGCGCGGAAACCACATCCAAAGATGCGTTGACGATCAATGAAAAGGGTAATACCTACGTTAACCGGTTACTCGGGGTCAGTGTCGAAAAACCGGCAAACTGGTATGCGCAAAATGTTAAAGAAATGATTATGTCACAACAACGGGGCAGCCAAACGCTGGCCGGTGATGATCAGAATATGCAAGCCATGCTCGACGCAGCAGCAAAAAGCTCGCTTCCCCTGTTCGGTTTTTATGAGTACCCCCCTGGTACACCAGGCAAAATCAATCCGAATGTGCTGTCCACTGCCGAGAACATCCAGATGTTCCCGGGGATTAAAGATCCCTGTGACTACATCACTGCAGTGCAAAACATACTCAAACAGGGGCAGTTGAAATATTCATTCGACAGTAACTGCAAGCATGGAAAGATCAGCGAGCATGACAGTGGTTATCTCGATGCCTCTCTGACGCTTGGAAAACTTGAGATATACCAGCGTTACTATGCTGTTATCAAAGACGGTTACGCCATTTCATTTATACAGACCTACACCGATGACGCAAACCATGAGAAAGTCAACCGGGTGATCAATTCGATAAAAATCACTCGTTGATTCTCAAGACATCTTGTCAGGAGGAACAACATGGATCAGGCAGGCATTTTTATTCCATTGCTTGGCATGATGCTTCTGACAGCAGCCGTCTGGTTCTACATGTACTACCTGCGACTGGCATTCATCGTTCGGGAAAAAATTGACCCGCAGCAGGCTGCAACAACACAACAGATGCTTGAGATCGTTCCAACCCGGGTCAACCTGCCGTCAGAAAATCTGATCAACCTGTTTGAACTGCCCGTCCTGTTCTATGCGCTTTGCATTTACCTTTATATCACCGGCCAGGTAACCCCAACCTACCTCGTGCTGGCCTACTGCTTCTTTGCATTCCGTGTCCTGCATAGCGTAATCCACTGCACCTACAACCGGGTCACACATCGATTTTACACTTACGCCGTATCGGCGCTCGTCCTCTGGGCAATGATTCTTATGGCATCCGTTGATCTGATCGCATTATAAAATTCACACAGGATGCGGGCAGACACCGGACTGGTGATAGCCGTCGAGGTCAGTGCTATGCTTGTTATACATTCGAACCGCTGGCTGATTTCATGAATCCTGTTCTTGCTTTCGATATCTATGGAACGTTGATCGACACTCATGGTGTCGTCGAGGAACTGCAAAGCAGGATCGGCGATAGAGCCTGGGATTTTTCCCGTCGCTGGCGCGAGAAACAGCTGGAATATACATTCCGTCGCGGATTAATGAAAAACTATATCGACTTTCCGACCTGTACACGTCAGGCCCTGGATTATTGCGATAAGGAAATGCAAGTCGGACTGAA
>JASFNY010000153.1:0-5252 GCA_050116795.1 Thiohalophilus sp. | reverse complement strand
TGCCGTACCGCTCAGTCGCAGTACGATGGGATTGTTTTCCATAGCCTGATCACCATGGCGCACGGCGATCTCGCCTGACAGTCGCGCACCGATCGAACGATGAGTATTGCGCACCGGGTAACTGAATTCACCGCCTGACTTGCTTTCGATCGCCGGCAGGCAATCTTTTACCATTCGCTCGGCCAGTTCGCCCTTGTCGAACGGTTCGTTCTTGGGGCGCACGCAGCACTGGGGCTTGTCTTTGGCCACCCCGGCATCACTCAGCAATTGTGACAGATCCAGTGAGCGCTGCTTGCTGGTTTGTCCTTCGATAACTTCGAGCAGATCGGTGCGACCAATCACATCAGTAAGCTTACGAAGACCCAGTGAGGCAAGCATTTCTCGCACTTCTTCGGCAATGAACCGGAAATAGTTCATGACCCACTCGACCTCGCCACGATAGTGATCCATACGCAGCACCTTGTCCTGGGTCGCCACACCGGTAGCACAGTTGTTCAGGTGGCAGATGCGCAGATACTTACAGCCCATGGCCACCATCGGCCCGGTACCGAAGCCGAAGCTTTCTGCGCCGAGGATCGCCGCCTTGATCACGTCCAGGCCGGTTTTCAGGCCTCCGTCGGTCTGCAGGCGCACCTTGTCGCGCAGATCATTGGCACGCAGGATCTGGTGGGTCTCGGAAAGCCCCAGCTCCCACGGGCTGCCGGCGTACTTGACCGAGGTCAGGGGCGAGGCGCCGGTGCCACCGTCATAACCGGAGACGGTGATCAAATCGGCATAAGCCTTGGCCACGCCGGCCGCGATGGTGCCGACCCCGGCCTCGGACACCAGCTTGACTGACACCAGCCCGTCCGGGTTGACCTGTTTGAGATCGAAGATCAGCTGGGCCAGGTCTTCGATGGAATAGATGTCATGGTGCGGCGGTGGCGAGATCAGCGATACGCCGGGCTTGCAGTAACGCAACCGTGCGATAAGGTCGTTGACCTTGTGGCCGGGCAGCTGGCCGCCCTCGCCGGGCTTGGCGCCCTGGGCCACCTTGATCTGCATGACTTCGGCGGAACGCAAATAGGCCGGGGTCACACCAAAGCGACCTGAAGCCACCTGCTTGATCTTGGAGCGCTTGTTGGTGCCATAGCGAGTCGGGTCCTCGCCACCTTCACCGGAATTGGAACGGGCCCCGAGACGGTTCATGGCCTCGGCCAGGGTTTCGTGAGCTTCCGGTGACAGTGCGCCGAGCGACATGGCTGCCGAGTCGAAACGTGTGACGATCTCCTCAATCGGTTCCACCTCGTCAACACTAATCGACTTGTTGTTCTGTTTCAGTTTGAGCATATCGCGCAGGGTCAGCGGCTGGCGCGAGTTGACCAGCGCGGCATATTCCTTCCAGAGATTGAAGTCACCGCTTTTAACCGCCGCCTGCATGGCACCGACCACATCCGGGTTGTAGGCGTGGTCCTCGCCTCCGTGAATAAACTTGAGCAACCCGCCCTGCTGGATCGACTTGCGCTTGTTCCAGGCCTGCTTGCACAACAAACGCTGATCGTTTTGCAGGTCGGCAAAACGAATACCCTGGATACGGTTGGTAGTGCCGTTGAAGCAAAGATCCACTACTTCCTGGTGGAGCCCAACCGATTCAAACAGCTGTGCACCACGATAACTGGCGATGGTGGATATCCCCATCTTGGAGGTAATCTTGTACAGACCCTTGTTGATGCCCTTGCGATAGTTGGCATCCAGGGTAGGTGCATCGATGTCGCGGATCTCACCACTGCGCTGCATGTCGCGCAGGCAAGCATAAGCCAGATAGGGATAGACCGCGGTAGCACCATAGCCGATCAGTACAGCAAAGTGATGAGGATCACGTGCGGTGCCGGTTTCGACCACGATGTTGGCATCGCAACGCAATCCTTCCTGTACCAGGCGATGATGCACCGCACCGGTGGCCAGCAGGGCATGCACCGGTCGGGTCTCGGGGCTGATGTCGTGATCACTCAGCACCAGGACCACCTTGCCATTACGTACCGCGTCGGTGGCCTTGTCAGAAATATCGTTAATAGCCGCTTCCAGATCGACGTTATCCGGGTAATTGAGCGAGATGGTTTGATTGGCATAGTTACTGTCGTTCTCGCCCATCTGCAGGAGCTGGGTGAACTTGCTGTGCGAAAGCACCGGCGAGTCGACCAGAAGCCGTTCGGCATGCTGCGGAGTTTCCTCGAACATGTTGCGCTCAGGGCCGAAGCAGGTTTCCAACGACATGACGATCTGTTCGCGAATCGGATCGATCGCCGGGTTGGTCACCTGTGCAAACTGCTGACGGAAATTGTCGTAGGGCGAACGCACCATGCGCGACAGCACCGGGAAGGGTGTATCGTCTCCCATTGAGCCGACTGCTTCCTGACCGGCCTCGCCCAGCACGCGGATCACCTGGTCCCGTTCCTCGAAGGTGACCTGGAACATTTTCTGGTAAACATCCACCATCCCCTCGTCGACCGGGTTGGCATTGTTCTCTTCCTGCAACAGTGATTTAAGCCGACGGGCGTGCTCACGCATCCACTGTTTATAGGGTTGCCGGCTTTTCAGGCGATGGTCGATGTCTTCAGGCAGTAGCAGTTCACCGCTCTGGGTATCAACCGCGAGCATTTGCCCCGGTTTGAGTCGCCCCTTGGCCACCACATCTTCAGGAGCATAATCGTAAACACCGATCTCGGAGGCCAGGGTGATATGCCGATCTTTGGTAATGACCCAACGGGCAGGGCGCAGGCCGTTGCGATCCATGCTGCAGGCAGCATGGCGACCATCGGTCATGACGATACCGGCCGGACCATCCCAGGGTTCCATATGCATGGAGTTATATTCATAAAAGGCGCGCAGATCGGCATCCATCGTTTCCACGTTCTGCCAGGCCGGCGGAATCAGCAGGCGCATGGCACGAAAGATATCCATGCCACCGGCCAGCAGCGCTTCCAGCATGTTGTCCAGACTGTTGGAATCGGAGCCCGTCTGCGAAACCAGCGGGCGAACATCTTCCATCGGAATATGCGGGCTTTTGAACTTGTGGCCGCGTGCCACTGACCAGTTGCGATTACCCTGCACGGTATTGATCTCACCGTTATGCGCCAGGTAGCGAAAAGGCTGGGCCAGGCGCCATTCCGGCCAGGTATTGGTGGAGAAGCGTTGGTGGAACACCGCCAGTGCCGATTCCATGCGCGAGTCATTGAGATCCTGGTAAAACACCGGCAGGTACTCGGGCATCACCAGTCCCTTGTAGGAGATGACCCGCGAGGAGAGACTGGGAATATAGAATGTCTCGTCTTTAGCTTCGATCGCCTTTTCGGTACGGCGCCGGGCTATATATAAGTGTCGCTCGAAATCGATCTCTTCCATCGACGCCGGCGCATTGATGAATATCTGCTCGATGGTCGGCAGGGTACGCAGGGCTTCTTCACCACAGGCTTCGGGATTGACCGGCACCGGCCGCCAGCCCAGTACTTCGAGCCCTTCCTGCTGCAGTTCCTTGACCAGGGTATTGCGAGCCGACTCGGCCAACCCGGCATCGGGGTTGAGAAACACCATGCCCACGGCAAAACGATCTTTGAGAGCAAAACCCTGCTCGTCTGCGATGGTGCGCAGAAAGCTTTCCGGTTGTTTCAACAGCAAGCCGCAGCCGTCACCCGATTTGCCGTCGGCCGCAATGGCCCCGCGATGGGTCAATCGCGCCAGCGCGCTGATCGCTGTTTCCAGCAACCAATGACTGGCTTTTCCATCCATATGGGCAATCAGGCCGAAACCGCAATTGTCGCGCTCGAAATTCGGTTGATAGAGCCCGGACGGGCGTTGTGTCTGTCTGCTTACTGTCACTGGAACCGCCACCAAAACTTAACCGTTGTTCGACTTTTTTGCCCGCAGATCGCGGGCAAAATGGCCCAGAAGTATACAGCCAGCCCACAGGCGCCTGCAATGCTCCGTAAGGGTCTGTTTTTTAAGCAGTTTCAGCTCAGAAATTACAGCAAAATCAGAGGGGTATCAGCTTTCAGGCAACTCACTGACGGGCCAGATCGGCATGGATATCACTGAAAGAGCGCGGCCACGGAGCATTATCCTTGAACGCGGACGGTAACTGTTCCCGGCCATCCAGTGCGGCCTGGCGATCAGCATAGTTGCCCATGATCACCACGAACCAGGGCTGGCCATTGCGTAGTGTACGGTAATACAGCGCCTTGCCGCCCAGTTGCTGATGCCGAATGAACTCCTGCGCCGCCTTTTCATTCGGCCCGGCGATTAGCTGCAAGGTGTAATGCCCCGGATCCTGATCCCATAGCCAGGCCGTGTGATCGTGCAAGGTACCGGAACTCGGCATCGGTTTGTCACCCATCTTTGGCGCGGCAGCCACGACCAGGCTTCGCTGAACATCCCCCATGCGACGTATCCAGGGCTCAACTCCTTTCGGCAGGCTTTTGCTTGCCACCTGAGCCGTATCGCGATCCGGATAACTGCCATAAACCACGCCAAACCAGGGCTTGTCGTTATGTCGGCTTTCATAGATGACCGCGTCAGTTTGCAGACTGTGCTGTTTGAGGAACATGCGCAAATTCTCTGCCTGGTATCCGGCCAGTAACTGCAGGGTATAGTGATCCGCCGGCTGGCTCTGTAACCAGGCCAGGTCGTTGCCTGTCTTTCCCGATGGCGCGGGAGATGTGACCTTATTTTTGTCTGGACTGCTGGTAGATTTCTCTCCCGGCTCAAAAGGCGCCTTCACCCTGAACTCCAGTTTGTCCTGAGCTCCGGTTTGCGGATTGCGTGCGATCAATAACCAGGTCTGCGGCTCATTGCCGACCGTGAGCTCAATTGCAAGTTGTGACTGATCGACCAGCCTGACCCGTGACTCCTCTAGCGTTTTGCGCTGATTACCCCACTCCACGGTAATCCGGGTCGACTCATCAAATCCTTCACCGCGCAGGACCAGGGTCTGTGGCTCGTCACTACCCGGGACCGGATTTGGTGTCAGTGCATCAATGCGTACCACCGGTATTGGTGTTTTGATCGGGGTTTCGTTGCCACTCTGCGGCGCATCCTCTGCAGTGCCACTATCTGGCGCCTCTGTTGACGTCTTGTCGTCTTCTTCCTCCTGTGTGATCGCGGTCATCTCATCGTCTGACTTCGACTCGAGCGGCAACTCCACCACCGTCTGATTACTCGTGACCGGTAAAGCCGTTGCCGGGGAAGTACGCTCGGCGCCAAACCACCACCACAAACCG
>JASFNY010000152.1:0-5303 GCA_050116795.1 Thiohalophilus sp. | reverse complement strand
CCATCCTGCAGGCGCACTGGACAGGAGTGTCGCAGGCGCAGTCAGAATTTTCAGTACACTGGCTGAATATTCACCCTTCTGACTACCACTCAACATGGCATGCAGGTTGTGCCAATTATTTTGCATGTCCCCGATTAAATAGGGCAGATACAACAACAGCCCGGCCAGGATGCCAGCAACCAGCCAGCGACTATTCAGTCTGACCGGTGATAAAGCCAGGACCAGTAATACAGCCGGTATCACAAATAATCCGATCATGTGAAACTGGGGAATAACGGCACAAAGTACGGGAACCCAGAACACCCATCTGGTACTTTCCCGGGTCATGCACTGCCATAATGCAAGAAACAGCAATGCACCAATCAGATCGAGAGGGACAGGATTATAAAGACCGTAAGAGTAATATACCGTCCAGGGTGCAATGGCATACAGGGCGGCAGTAAGTAGCGCCAGTGCTGGCTCAAAAAAATTGCGTGCCAGTTTATAGACCAGCCACACGGTTAAGCTGTTTAGCGCCGCCATCAGGTACAGGGCACCTTCCGCCGAGTTGCCGCCGAGCTTGAACAGCACAACACCCAGCAGGGTCCATAATGGCCCCGGCAAATGTCCATCGTTGAAAGCAGGCTGGGCAAGATAGTGAGTCTGCTCATCCCCGGCAAGCCAGGCCAGGATGAAGCGCAGGGCACTCACCTCATCATTGACCATAAAATGATGATAACCCTGGGCGAAATAGATCGCGCCGAGGCGCAGGACCAGACCTGTCAGGAGAATCAGCAGAAAAATTCCGCGATAACAGCGGCTGTCTGTTTGTGAAAAACAGATACGATTGGAAAGCATACCCGTGATGTATTGTTGCATCATGCCGATTCCTTTGGTTCGGCAAATGTCCACAATCTGTTGAGGATGAAATTTTGTACCAACACGACCGCCGTAGCGACTATCTGGATGAGCATGTAATTGAAACCAAGGCGAGTAGCTCCCAGGAACATGATCCCGCTATTCACCAGAGCTCCGATGAGTGCCACGATGAAAAATCGTAGTAAAGTCTGACCGTGAGGATTGTTGCTGGAAAAGGTATATTTGTAATTGAGGATGTAGTTAATCAGAGCTCCAACCAAAAAACCCAGGCTGGTGGACAAAACAGGGTCCTGGTGCAATCCCTCAACCAGCATAACCAGGGTCAGGTAGTGGCCGGCCGTACCTACCGCGCCCACCCCGGTGAACGCCAGAAATTGTCTCACAGTTCGAGCATCAGGCAATTTCAAGAGTTATCCTGATTCTTGTTTTGTTTATCCGCTCGACGGGGAAGATATTCATTCAGAAAATATAAAGGCCGACGTTTGGACTCGGTAAAGATTCGTCCGACATATTCACCAAGCACACCGATGGCCATAAGTTGCACGCCGCCGAGAAACAGCATGATCACAATGATCGACGGATAACCGGGTACCGGATTGCCAAAGATAAGTGTTTTGATAATCGTATAGATAGCAAAGACAAAAGCGCCAAACGCTGTCAGTAGCCCCAGGTATGTCGCAAATTTAAGTGGCGCAATCGTGAATGATGTCAGGCCTTCAATCGCAAAGTTCCAGAGCTTCCAGTAGTTCCATTTGGTTTCACCGGCATAGCGTGGATCGCGATCGTATGGTACCGCAACCTGACGGAAACCAATCCAGGTAAACAGGCCTTTCATAAACCTGTGTTGTTCATCCATGCTGTTCAGAGCATTTACCGCTCGACGGCTCAGCAAACGAAAATCTCCGGTATCCCGTGGCAGTTTTACGTGACCTACCCGCTGCATCAGTCGATAGAAAGCGCCGGCAGTCGCTTTTTTCAACCAGGTTTCACCTTCGCGACGGGTACGCTGGGCATAAACCACGTCGTATCCCTGATTCCAGTGCTCGATTAACTTCGGGATCAGTTCCGGAGGATCCTGCAAATCGGCATCGATGACGACTACCGCATCTCCACTTGCCTGCCTGAGTCCGGCACTGAGGGCAATCTCCTTGCCATAATTTCGGCTGAGATCCACGATTGCAACGCGCTCGTCCTTTTGGTGCAACTCATGCAGCAGAGATAATGTTTGATCCTCACTGCCATCATTGATGTAGACAATCTCCACGGACATCGGCAGTTCGGCAAGAACCTCGTCCAGCCTGCGATGGAACTCGGACAAAACCTCCTGCTCGTTGTAAGCCGGAACAACGACGGACAATAATTGTGCGGACAAATCAGCCACCCTGTACCCTTTCAGCGGAATGCCATAGTTATCGCAATCTGGCGATTTTTCAGGCGATTATGCCATATTTCCATCTTCTTGATCAGGTAATTCAGCCTGCCATTGTGCCAATTATGTGCTTCTCGAATGTGTCAGGTGGCTTGGAATAATTTTCTCAATCATTACAATAGTCGCCCCGGTAAACAGACTATTTCACGCACGAATCGCCGGGTTACGAATTCAGATAAACGCGCAGGAGAGATGTATGTACAACACCTTTAAACCCGAGCAACCCGTGAGCCTGATGGATTTCGTCAAGGCCGCAAAATCCTGTATCCAGGAATGCTCCCCTGATGAGTTACAGTCCAAAATGGATACCGGTGAGGATATGTTACTGGTTGATGTGCGCGAATCTTCTGAACATGAGCAAGGACATCTACCCGGTGCGCGGCTGATTCCACGCGGTATCCTGGAGGCCGCGGCAGATCCGGCTTATCCCAAACATGATCCTGAACTGGCCAACGCCAGAGATCGCCAGGTAGTTTTGTATTGTGCTACCGGTGGGCGCTCTGCAATGGCTGCAGCAGTACTGCAAATGATGGGATTTAAAGATGTTATCAGCCTGAATGGCGGATTTACCGAATGGGTGAAGGCCGGTAAGGATGTAACAACAGAAGCCCGTTACGTTTGATCATATATCGGTGGTCAGTTATGGGAACACCTGGTAACAGGGTGCTCCTCAGCACTGTTCCCATGGCAGACCGGCGAAACGCCAACCACCCAGGGTGCTACGATGATGATCATCGTCCAGCTCACCCTCAAAGCCGTCACTGACGTTATAAACTCGACGAAAACCATTCTTGAGCAGCAGTTGTCCGGCTTCAAACGAGCGTTTCCCGCTGCGGCAGATCAGCACTACCGGCACGTCATGGCTACCGGAAACATCGTGAGATAACCCACCAAGCAGCAACTGACGTATCTCACGAACGAAGTTCGGATTGATTTCCCAGTCCGGTTCATCGATCCAGGGAATATTTATGGAACCGACAGGATGTCCGATGAACAGAAACTCCATGTGTGATCGCACATCCACCAGCAAGGCTTTCGGTTCGTCCTGTATAAACTGCCATGCCTGCTGAGGGGTAAGCTCCTGGACATCCTGTTCTGACATTTGGGCTCCGGCAATTTGAAACGGAAATGCTCAAAGCCTAGCGCATTCTGTTGAAATGACCAGTTTTTGACGGACTTCTCCCTACCAGTGCGAGCCGTTTCTCAATTCCGAAATTCTGTCACAACATCACTGATAACTTCACGGCAATCTCCCTGTCCAACCTGCATACTTCGAGCGACTGATAAGGAACCAATAAACACGGAGGAACCGATGAATATGCTGACAGACACCCCGCAATTTCGGCAATGGGTCGCCAAGGGATTTTCCATCATGTTTTTTCTGTTTTCGTTGTCTCTATCGGGGATGATGTTCAACGAGATCGTTGCCGGTATTTCAGAATCCAAAAACCTGATTGGGATTTTTCTCAATGCTATCAATACCGCTGTGGTGGCCCTGGCGATTTTTGAGTTGGGTACGGTAGTCAGCAAGGAATATTGCCATAATGAAGATAGTCACATCGTGGTTGTTCTGCGTCGGACTTTGCCGCGCTTCATCAGTATCGTCTGTATCGCCCTGGCGCTGGAAGGCCTGTTGATGGTAATCAAATATAGCCAACTCGACATGGCCGGTAATTTATATTATCCAGTTGCAATTATTATCGCCACGAGCACTCTGATCATAGCGCTGGGGATATTCCTGCGCTTCACCAATTTCAGCAACGAGATAGAAAATATACCTGAATCATGGGAGGTCTCAGGCAGACAACAGCCTTATGGAAAAACGGTTCCTCACGATATAGAGTATGGCCAACTCGGACACTGAACGGGTCAGTTATGATTACCACCACTCTACCGGCTGATCTCCCGGTATAATCCGTGTTCCCTGCTCCCCATCCAGAATGGCCCGCATCGATTCCAGCCGGCCAATCCCGGCAAACCCCTGCGTTGAAGTGACAAAGTGACAGGCTGCTTCCACTTTCGGCCCCA
Source organism: Thiohalophilus sp. (assembly GCA_050116795.1). Classification (GTDB taxonomy): domain Bacteria; phylum Pseudomonadota; class Gammaproteobacteria; order UBA6429; family Thiohalophilaceae; genus Thiohalophilus. The sequence continues at coordinate 988 of JASFNY010000152.1, read as the reverse complement.
TCGACCCTTCTGACAATCCGCTACCATCCAATGCTTCGCAACCGGCCAGACGTATCGCTTTCGCGTCAGCTTTGCCCCAGTCCTGGTAGAGTGCATCGACGTCGGTCAGTAACAGCAGGCCATCCAGCTTCAGCTCGCTGGCAAGCAGCGCGCTGGTATGATCCTTGTCTATCACAGCACTGATACCCCGGTAACGTTCGTTCTCATTCACAACCGGGATGCCACCTCCACCTGCACAGATCACGCTATAACCTGCCTGCATCAGTGTGAAGATAGCGTCTTTCTCCACCACTCGAACCGGCTTGGGCGAGGCGACCAGCCGACGTTTGCCGCCGGCGACATCGGTGAACTGCCAGCCCTGCTGTGTAGCAAGCCGCTCGGCCCTGGAGGCATCCAGCACCGGTCCGACAGGCTTGGATGGATGGGCCAGCGCTGGATCATCCGGATCCACGATCACCCGCGTCAACAGGCTCAGCGAACGCTCTTCATGGCGACAATTATCCATGGCCTGGGCCAGACGATAACCAAGTAAACCTTCACTCTGGGCATCGAGCTGGTCCAGCGAAATGTTGGCTTCCATCTCCTGCATGGCCAGCCACCCGACCTGTGGGCCGTTACCATGGGTAATCAGCAGGCTGTGTTGTTTTTCCAGTTCGACAAGACTTTCGGCAACGGCCTCAATTTTCGACTCATCGATCTGACCTGTTATTTCGCTATCTGTACTTGTCAGTGCATTTCCACCGATCGCAACCAGTAGTTTCATAAACACGCCTGTTCAGTTTCCGGGTTTTATTCCGGTTACACTACTGCTATGTTTTTTGAGGAGCAAGTATCAACATTCGAGGAGAGATCAATGAGCGATCATGTTTACAAGGTAATCGAACTGGTGGGTTCTTCTTCCAAGAGCAGCGATGATGCCATTCAGCAGGCGATAGACAAGGCAAACAAGAGTCTGCATAACCTGGACTGGTTTGAGGTTGCGGAAACC
>JASFNY010000151.1:0-5307 GCA_050116795.1 Thiohalophilus sp. | reverse complement strand
AATGCTGGTCAGGTTACCGGGTACCTTGCAGTTCCATCTGATCACTTCGGCTGACCGGGGCGATATTAATGGGCCGAATGACATGATTGGCAAAAAATTCTGCGGAATTTCCCCACCTAATCTCTCTTCCCTCAGTATCCTGGGGCATTATCGTAATCCTGTTCGGCAACCGGTGATTAAAGGAATCAAAGGTGGAATGGGTGCGGTATACAAGGCGTTCAGGAAGGGTGATTGTGATGCCATGGTGCTACGCACGTCATTTTATAAAAACAAATTAAAAGATGAAGATCGCAAGGATCTGAAAATCATCTTTACTTCTGCAGCCATGCCGAACCAGTCTATCTCTTCCAGCCCAAAATTGAACCCGGATGAGCGCCAGAAGCTTCGCGCAGCTTTATTGAACCCAGAAGGTACCAAAGCCTTGCAGCCGACGCTGAACCGTTTTGCACGACGGGCCAAGGGATTCATTGAAACCGGTAACGAGGAGTTCAGGGGATATAACAATCTCCTTGAAGGTGTCATCTTCGGTTGGTAATTCGAATGCTTGCAGGCCCGGTCTCTGGTACAGACCGGGCACTGGCAGGTAATCGCTATGAGGTCGGCGATTTAGAATCAGGTTCTGTATCAGGCAGCCTGACGACCTGGTTTGGCAAGATAGTGCCATTGCAGCGGTAGCCCCTGGTCATCGAAGTAAAATATGATCGGGGTTGCAGTCGGTATTTCGAACGCTTCCACTTCGTCGACAGGCATGTTTGCCAGATCCATAATCAGGGCGCGCAGGGTATTACCGTGAGCACTGATCAGCAGCCGTTCACCGCGCTGAATGCGCGGTGCGATTTCCTCATGCCAGTACCGCATCACCCGGTTTCGAGTCTCGGCCAGGTTTTCCACGTCCGGTAACTGGCCCGGATCGATATCCCGACAGCGGGGATCATGGCAACTGTGTCGCGCATCATCGCGAGTTAGCGCCCCGGCGCGATCAAGATAGCTCCGGCGCCAGCGCCAGACCTGGTGTTCGCCGTGTTCGCGGGTGGCCTCGTCCTTGTCCAGTCCCTGTAGCACTCCATAGTGACGTTCGTTCAGCTGCCAGGCCTGCTTTCGAGCAAGGTCGTCCTGGCCCAGTTCCTCAAGCAGAATATCCAGCGTCATCACCGCTCGCTGCAGTCGAGAGCTGAAGGCGGCATCGAAGCGGTAACCCGCTTCTCGCAGGTGTTTACCCGCAGCGTGGGCCTCGGCCATCCCCGCCCCGGTCAACGGTGGATCGGCCCAGCCGGTGAACCGGTTCTCCAGGTTCCACTGACTCTGGGCATGGCGAATCAGCACTACCGGCACATGGCCGGTTACCCGTTCAGGACTTTTGATGTTTGAGTTTTTCATATCGGATAGATTAGGTATGCTCTAATCATTTTTAAATTCGTTTATTCATACTATAATAATTGCTGAAACCTATTATTTGACCTGCTTGAAAATGGCATGAATATCAGGGACTTGCAGTACATCATTGCCGTGGCCGAAACCCGCCATTTTGGCAAGGCAGCCGAGCGCTGCTTCGTCAGCCAGCCAACCCTGAGCGGCCAGATCAAGAAGCTGGAAGAACATCTCGGGGTGGCAATCTTTGAGCGTACCAACCGCTCGGTAGTGGTGACGCCCATCGGCGAGGCGATCGTGCAGCATGCCAGGCAGGTCATGGAGCAGGTAGATGCTATCGAACAGCTGGCCCAGGCCCATCAGGATCCGCTGGCCGGGCCACTGCGACTGGGTGCGATCCCCACGATCAGCCCCTACCTGATGCCGTTGATTCTGGTGCCGCTGAAGCAGCAGTATCCGCAGCTCAAACTGGTGTTGTCCGAAGAGATGACCGATATGCTGATTCGTCGCCTGCTGCAATACGAAATCGACGCTGCCCTGCTGGCGACTCCGGTAGAGGAACCCGAGCTGGAGACGCTGCCATTGTTCGATGAACCGTTCTGGCTGGCCCATCCGCGGGATCATGCGTTCTACAACAAGGAAACCATCACCCGCGAGGATCTCGAGAACACCGACCTGCTGTTACTGGCAGAAGGTCACTGCCTGGCCAGACAGGCCATGGAAGTGTGCCACTGGAAGGAGCGCCGCGAGCGTGGCGAGATGGCAGACCTGCGTGCCGCCAGCCTGGAAACATTGCTCCAGCTGGTCGCTGCCGGGTTCGGTTCAACACTGGTTCCGGCACTGGCAATGCGAGGCAGTTGGGCCACCGGCAGCGGCATAGTCACCCGCGAACTGGATTTGCCCGATGCCTATCGCCGTGTCAGCCTGGTCTATCGATCCAGCTTCCCGCGCCCGGAAGCATTGCACACCCTGGCCAAGGTTATATTGGCACAGCTACCCAATACAGTGACACCGCTGGCAAGTTAAGACGGATAGCTTGTCAGTCGCAATCATCACTGAATCATTGATCGAGTCTATACTGACCAAACCTGTTTGAACTGCAGGACATGCTTAATAGATAATTACCAGTATCATGATAATTGATCCTTCTGAACTGGATACCCATGCGGTTTACAAGCTGTTAATTGGTGCAGTGTTGCCCCGTCCGATAGCGTGGGTCTCAACGAAAAGTCATGACGATATTCTGAATCTGGCGCCTTACAGTTTTTTCAATGTGGTATCACGCGAGCCACCGATGCTGGCTATATCGATCGGTCCCCGTACCGGTGGTGAGAGTTATCCCAAGGACACACTCACAAATATACGCGACAGGCAGGAATTTGTGATCAATATAGTATCCATGCCACTGGCCAACGCCATGCACGAATCATCCATCAATTACCCCCCCGAGATTGATGAGTTTGAACGTGCGGGAGTTACCCCGGCGCGATCTGAAGCTATCGCTGTGCCGCGTGTCGAAGAGGCTAAAATCAACATGGAATGCACATTAGACAGAATCATCGAGCTGGGAAGCGACCACCTGGTCATCGGGCGCATGCAGCGTTACCATGTTCAGGACGATCTGTTCCACAATGGACGAATCGATACATTGAAACTGGATCCGCTCGCACGATTGGCCGGAGATTTCAGCCGTATCGAAACTGTATTTAATCTTCCTCTCGATGAACAAAACCCAAAAAAATAACCGTTTCCATCTAATCAATCAGCATTGTTCATTTTTCTATCAACGAATTCCGTACATTAATTTGTCTAGTTATTTTGTACGTAACAAGGTCTTTACATGACTCAAAATACCCTTTACTGGCATGATTATGAAACGTTCGGTATCGATCCTCAACGTGATCGTCCGGTACAGTTTGCCGGGATACGTACCGACGAGGATCTCAATGTTATTGGCGAACCACTTAACATCATGGCCCGACCGGCACCGGATACTCTGCCGCATCCAATCTCCACGTTGATTACCGGTATCACTCCGCAACAGGCCCTGGAACAGGGACTGCCGGAGACAGAATTTATTTCCCGCATCCTGAATGAGCTATCCGAGCCAGGTACTTGTGGTGTGGGCTATAACTCGATTCGTTTTGATGATGAGGTGACACGCAATACCCTTTACCGCAACTTGTACGACCCCTATGCACGCGAATGGCAGAATAACAATTCACGTTGGGATCTGATCGACGTGGTGAGAGCCTGTCACGACCTGCGACCGGAGGGGATCAACTGGCCACAGCGTGAAGATGCCGATCGGCCGAGTTACAGGCTGGAAGACCTGACAGTGGCCAATGAGATCGAACATGGACAGGCACATGACGCCCTGGCCGATGTTTACGCTACCCTCGAACTGGCCCGCCTGATCAAGGAAAAACAGCCCAACCTGTTCGATTTCTTCTACAAGCTACGGCGCAAACAGGAAGTACTGAAATATATTGATCTCAATGAATTGACGCCGATATTACACACCTCGGGAATGTATGGCAGCGATTATGGCAATACCCGCATGGTCGTGCCGATTGCCGCACACCCGACTAACAAGAACAGTATTGTCGTTTTTGATCTCGGCCAGGATCCCGCAATACTACTGGATCACGGTGCCAAAACACTTTCGGAACGACTCTATACGGCCAGCGAGGATCTGGCCGAAGGTATAGAGCGACCGGCATTGAAACAGTTGTTGATAAACAAAGCTCCCGTCATCGCGCCTACATCGACTCTGACCGGTGAAGCGGCGAAACGCCTGAATATCGACATAATGAAATGCAAACAACACCGACAGACTCTGCTCAGTCAACGCAAGGCGATTCAGCAGAAACTGGCGAAAATATTTGAACCGCGTGAGTTCGAACCGGTGACCGATCCTGACCTGATGATATACGCCGGCGGCTTTTTCGATGACAAGGACAAGGCCTTGATGGAAAGGATCCATAACACCGCACCCGAGGAACTGGGAATCCAGACCTGGTCATTCAGCGACAAACGCCTGCCGGAAATGTTGTTCCGTTACCGCGCGCGCAATTATCCAGAAACGCTAAACAGTGACGAGCAGGGGCAGTGGCTGGAACATTGCCAGGAGAGACTTATCAAGGGTGAGTCAGGACACCTGGCGTTCAGGGATTTCTATGCCGAGCTTGAACAGCTTCGCGCCGAGATGGAACTCGACGCGCAACAGGCTACTTTGTTGAATGAAGTCGAAACATTCGGGCGCGAGCTTGACGAATATCTCCAGTCCGGGAGTTAACCAACAGACCTGATATAAGTTTAATGCGAGCAACCGCTTTTTCGGGCTAACTGCGAATACGCGGCAGCAACATTCCGACCTGTTTTCGATAGTGCAGATATTTTTCACCAAAATTTCTGAGCAGATCCCGCTCTTCGAAACCCACCCCGATTGCGATATAGATGCTAAACCCGGCGGCCAGAAACAGATGGGCCAGGGTCATGTGCGGAGTTGCCCAGACGCCGACCAGGATGCCGGCCATCATCGGGTGCCGGCTGTAACGATACATCCAACTACGTACGAACGGCACGGGTGTATAGGGTTTGCCGCGCAGATACAGCCAGGCCTGGCGCAGTCCGAACAGATCATAGTGATTGGTCACATAAGTGGCGGCTACCAGGTAGAGCCAGCCTGCGGCAAACAGTCCCCACAATACCATGCGAGCTCCGGGCTGAGAGACCGACCAGACGACCACTCCTTCCAGCGGCTGCCATAACAAGAGCAACAGACCCAGGCTGATTCCTGCAGTCAGAACATAGGTGCTGCGTTCTGCCGCCGGGGCGATCCACCGGGTCCACCAGGCCTTGAAAGCTGGTCGGGCCATGATGCTGTGCTGCAGACCGAACAGCAACAACAGGCCCAGGTTGATCAGTACGGCACCG
>JASFNY010000150.1:0-5336 GCA_050116795.1 Thiohalophilus sp. | reverse complement strand
GTGAAACTGTTTAGCCAGCCACTGTTGCAGACGCGGTTCATACTCCGACAGATCGGTATCAGTGATGGCTGTTTGCTGAAAACCCAGCTGGCCACCCCAGTTCTTGATCTGTCCGGCCAGTGCTGACCAGTCGGATTGTGTTGCAGTTTGCTTGTACTGGTGATGACTCATGATCATAATCATAGCCCTATGACTCAACTGCCGCATGAACTTTATACCGCCGATCAATGCCGGGAACTCGATCGCATCGCGATCGAGGAACTGGGCATGTCCGGCACCATACTGATGGAGCGCGCCGGCGAGGCCGCCTATCGCCTGCTGGTCGAACGCTGGCCCGATGCCCGGCGTCTGCTTGTGGTTTGCGGTAGTGGCAATAATGGTGGGGATGGTTATGTCGTGGCGCGCCTGGCCCATACCGACGGTCGCGAAGTCCGGGTTCTGCAGGTCGGCGATTCGGATAATATTGCCGGCGATGCGCTGGCTGCCCTGCAACGCCTGCAGGGCATAGATGTCTCGCCTGAAGCATTTGATGAACAACCCGCCGAAGGCGATCTGATCGTCGACGCGTTGCTCGGGACAGGTATTCAGGGCGAGGTGAAGGACACGCATGCCAGGGTGATCGACTGGATCAATCACAGCGGGTTGCCGGTGCTCTCCCTGGATGTGCCGTCAGGCATGAACGCCAATACCGGGACTGTCACCGGTCACGCCGTGCAGGCGACTGACACCATCAGTTTCATCGGCCTGAAGACCGGGCTGCTGACCGGCGATGCGCCCGACTATGTCGGTCGCCTGGCGTTCAGCGATCTCAACCTGCCCGAGTCGGCACGCGCTGATGTGAAGCCGGTGGGCCGGCGACTGGAATTCGAAGAGCTGCTGGCGCAACTGCCCCGGCGCCGGCGCAACAGCCACAAGGGCCAGTTCGGCCACGTGCTGGTGATCGGCGGCGATTGGGGTATGAGCGGAGCAGTGCGCCTGGCCGGCGAAGCGGCACTGCGTTGCGGTGCGGGGCTGGTGAGTATTGCTTCACGTGCCGGGCATGCTGCCGGACTCAACAGCAATCGCCCGGAGTTGATGTGTCACGGTGTGGAAAGCGAAGAGACCCTGAAGGACCTGATCAACCAGGCCACGGTGCTGGCAGTAGGGCCGGGACTGGGGCAGGGCGAATGGGCGCAGTGGGTCTGGTCGCTCGTAGCCGCCAGCGACAAGCCCCAGGTCATCGATGCCGATGCGTTGAAACTACTGGCAGATAGTCCCCGTCAGCTGGCATCTCGAGTGCTGACGCCGCATCCCGGCGAGGCTGCCCGGCTGCTGGATCAGTCCAGCGAGCAGGTCCAGGCCGATCGCCTGCAGGCAGCCCGTCAGTTGCAGGAGCAATATGGCGGAGTGGTCGTACTGAAGGGGGCCGGTACGTTGGTGAGTACTGACGAGGACAACTTTATTTGCAGCGCGGGCAATCCCGGTATGAGCAGTGCCGGCATGGGAGACGTGCTGACCGGCGTGATCGCCGGATTGATGGCCCAGGGGCTGTCGCCCGCCACGGCGGCGCAGCTCGGTGTCTGCCTGCATGCCACCGCCGCCGACCAGAGTGCCAAAGTGACCGGGGAACGCGGTATGCTGGCCGGCGATCTGTTCGGGCCGTTGCGACGGCTGGTCAATCCCGCCTGAAGCAGGGAGCCGGGGCGCTCAGCGGCATGCATGCCGCTGGCGAGAAATTTTCAGCTAAGCTGGGAGCGTTATGGAACAGTATCTGGAAAACGAAGCGGCCACTCTGAAACTGGGCCGGCGACTGGGCCGCCTGTTTGTCCCGCCCTGTGTCGTTTTTTTGCACGGTGAGCTCGGTGCCGGCAAGACCACCCTGGTGCGCGGCCTGTTGCAGCAGTTGGGTCACACCGGTGCGGTGAAAAGTCCGACCTACACTTTGGTCGAACCCTACCAACTGGGTGATATCAAGGTTTATCACTTCGATCTCTATCGCCTGGTTGATCCCGCGGAGCTCGAGGAGCTGGGTTTTCGGGATTACCTGGATGAGCATGCGTTGTGCCTGATCGAGTGGTCGGAACGTGGCAAGGGCCATCTGCCGCACCCGGACGTGGAGGTCTATCTTGAAGCCCGGGGTGACGGGCGCCAGGCCCGCATGATTGCCCACGACCAGAACGGCGAGGCGCTATTGTCCCGAATGGAGCCGTTTTAGCCGCCCACACAGCGTTTCACCTCGAAAAAACTATAGCATTCAGGGCTATCTTCATAATAATTATCAAAATTTTCTTGATTTCCCTATCCGGGTGGGCCAATAATTAAGGCATAGGTAAAACGAAGGGGAACACCATGCGTCCAGCCCAGACGCTGCTACTGCTGATGTTGTCCGTGATGCCACTGGTCGCGGCAGCTGACGACGTGCATGTCAAAGGCGTGCGTATGTGGCCTGCTCCGGATCACACCCGGCTGGTGCTGGATCTGAGTCAACCGGCCGAGCACCGCCTGTTCTCGCTGGAAAACCCGAATCGGGTCGTAATCGATCTCAAGGATTCAGACTTTCCTGGCGCGCTGCCTGATTTTTCCTATGACGGCGCCCTGATCAAGAACATTCGTTACGCTCAACGCGAGGACCACCAGCTGCGCTTTGTGCTGGATCTCAAGTCCAAGGTGCGTCCGCAAAGTTTCGTGCTCAAACCCCAGCGTGAATATGGTCACCGGCTGGTGATCGATTTGCATCAGCCCGAGAGCGCAGAGGCCGAGCCGAAAGTGACCAAATCGGTCAATGACGGCAAGCCGCGTGACATTATTGTCGCTATCGATGCCGGCCACGGCGGGGAAGATCCCGGCGCCATGGGTCGCCGCGGTACCCGGGAGAAGGACGTGGTGATGGCCATTGCCCGCAAGCTGGAAGATATGCTGCAGCGTGAGCCGGGTTTCAAACCGATCATGATTCGCGATGGCGACTATTACCTGAGCCTGCGCGAGCGTGTCGAAAAGGCGCGCCGCGCCCAGGCCGATCTGTTTGTCTCCGTGCACGCCGATGCCTTTCATGACCGCCGGGCTCGCGGTTCCTCGGTCTACGTGGTCTCCGACGGGGGAGCCAGTAGTAAGGCGGCCCGCTTCCTGGCTGAAAGTGAAAACAGTGCCGACCTGATCGGCGGTGTCAGCCTGGATGACAAGGAAGATCTGCTGAAGATGGTGCTGGTCGACATGGTCCAGAATTCCACCATCGAAGACAGCCACCGGGTAGCGCGTGAGGTCCTCGGCAGTCTCAAGAACGTGAACCATCTGCACAAACGCCATGTCGAGCAGGCCGGCTTCCGGGTACTCAAGGCGCCGGACGTTCCCTCGATCCTGGTTGAGACGGCGTTTATCTCCAATCCGACCGAGGAGCGCAAGCTGCGCAGCAACGTCCATCAACGGGAGCTGGCACGCTCGATCTTCTACGGCGTCAAACGTTATTTCACCAAGCACGCACCGGCCGGTACCCTGATCGCCAGTCGCAAGCCGCGCCGGCATGAGATTGCCCGTGGAGATACCCTGACCGGAATTGCCGCGCGCTACCAGGTCAGCGTCTCGTCCATCAAGCAACATAATAATCTCAGCAGCAATATGTTGCGCGTCGGCCAGGTACTGCAGATCCCCGTCATCTAGCCGTATTACCCGGCACTGATGTATTTAGCACGCGTACCCGCGTGTAGTTCACCTTTATTCATAACAGGGTTAAGCTAGCGGCCATGCAACCTGCCCGCCGTTATCAGCCCGATGCCATCATTCAACGCCTGCCGCCGACCCTGGCCAACCAGATCGCGGCCGGCGAGGTGGTCGAACGACCCGCCTCGATCGTCAAGGAACTGGTGGAAAATGCCCTGGATGCCGGTGCGAGCCGCATCGAGGTTCGAATTCGCCAGGGCGGACTGGAGCAGATCCAGGTCAGCGATGACGGTTACGGGATTCGGGCCGAGGAGCTGGAGCTGGCGGTCAGCCCGCATGCCACCAGCAAGATTGCCGAGCTGGCCGACCTGGAAAACCTGGCCAGCCTGGGCTTTCGCGGCGAGGCGCTGGCCAGTATTGGCGCTGTCTCCAGGCTGTTAATTGATTCCCGCTTCAGTGACGCCGCTGAAGCCTGGCGCCTGAGTGTGGCCGGACGCGAACACGGCCCCGAGCTGACGCCCTCGGCGCATCCGCCGGGCACCAGCGTGGACGTTTCCGAACTCTTTTATAATACACCCGCGCGACGACGATTCCTGCGCAGTGAACGGACCGAGTACCGCTATATCGAGGACATGCTAAAGCGACTGGCCCTGAGTCGATTCGAGGTCGGTTTTACCCTGTATCACAATCAGCGCGAGATCTTTCGTCTGCCACCGGCCGCCGATGCGGCCCGCCGCCAGCGAAGGGTCGAACGGTTATGCGGCAAGGCATTTTTCGGCCAGGCCCTGGCCATCGATTACGCCCTGGACGGCTTGCGCCTCTGGGGCTGGGTGGCCCGGCCCGAGGCATCACGCAGCCAGGCCGATCTGCAGTACGTTTATGTCAACGGGCGCACTGTCCGCGATAAACTCATCAATCACGCTCTGCGTCAGGCCTGCCAGGCGGGACTCTATCCCGGTCGGCATCCTGCCTGGGTACTCTACCTGGAAGTCGATCCGCTGCAGGTGGACGTCAATGTGCATCCAACCAAGCACGAAGTGCGTTTTCATCAGGCCCGTCAGGTGCATGATTTTCTGGCGCATGCCCTGGAGCAGGCGCTGGCCTCGACGGTGTCGAGCCCGGCTGAACCGGTTCAGGCATTCACACACGATCGCTTCCATATTCCGGCGGAAGGCAACGCACCCGAACACTGGCAGGTCCGCGAGACACGGGCGGGTAGCGCAAAATCCGATTCGGTAGAACCTGCCGCCGGGAAGCAGGGCAGCGATATTCTGGCGGTGCTGCCTGACGGCTATCTGGCGATCACTGATTCAGATGGGGCGTTGTTGCTGATCAACGGCCGGGCGGTGCGAGCGGCGCAGCTGGAATCACTGTTTACCGGTGCAGAGCAGACGCCGCTCAATGGGCGCCCGCTGCTGATTCCCACCACACTCGAACTTTCCGTTGAGCAGGTTGACTGGCTGGCACAGCATAGCGGGTGGCTGTCAGCCTGCGGTTTCGATCTGAGCCCGGTCGGCGAGCGTCAGGTTCTGCTGCGTCAGGTTCCGGGCGCGGCCGCATCACTCGAACCGAATGCCTGGTTACCTGCCTTTGTCGATGAAGTGCTGGCCGGGGTTTCACCGGCACACGCTCTGGCCACTGCACTCAGTCAGCCCGGAATATGCAGCCTTGCAGAACAGCAGGCAGTGGTGCGAGATGCCCTG
>JASFNY010000149.1:0-5418 GCA_050116795.1 Thiohalophilus sp. | reverse complement strand
CGCGAGGACTTCGTGCCGGCCGACTACCGCAAGCTGGCCTTTGCCGACATGAACATTCCGCTGGGTCACGACGAGGTGATGATGTCACCCAAGGTCGAGGCCCGCATGCTGCAGTCGCTGACCATTCGCCCCGAGGACACCATCCTGGAAGTGGGCACCGGCAGCGGCTATGTCACCGCCCTGCTCGCCCGGCTCGGCAAGCATGTCTACAGCGTGGACATTCACGGTGATTTCGTCGAGGCCGCGCAAACCAGGCTCAGCGCACACAGCATCCACAACGTTACTCTCGATGTTGGCGATGCCGCCCACGGCTGGGACAAGCATGCTCCTTATGACGTGATCTGTATCACCGGTTCGCTACCGATCCTGCCGAAGGACATTCTCCACCAGTTGAAAGTCGGAGGTCGGCTGTTTGCCATTGTCGGTGATTCACCGGTGATGGACGTGATGGTGCTGACCCGCGTCGGCAAAGAGGAATGGGCCAAGGAATATATCTTCGAGACCGATCTGCGGCCGCTGAAAAACGCCGAACAGCCGGAGCGTTTCGCCCTTTAGGGTTTTCCCTGTATTCCCCGGGGATGAAATAAACTCCCTTGAACCGCATAATAGCGGCCATGAAACGATTCTCACCACGAGATCTACAGCATCATCTCGAGCAGGGCGACACATCGCCGCTGCTGCTCGACGTTCGGGAACCCTGGGAATACCAGACCTGTCACATACAAGGTTCTAAACTGATTCCAATGGGCCAGATACAAGGCGCCGTGGAATCGTTGGACAGGAACAGGGAAACCGTCGTAATCTGCCATCATGGCATTCGCAGCCGTGCCGTTGCGTTGTTCCTTGAACGTGAAGGTTTCAACAACGTGATCAACCTTGAAGGCGGCGTTGACCGCTGGGCTGACGAGGTGGATCCACAAATGCAAAAATACCGCTGATGATAAAATCAAAACTGACCGCAATCCTGATACTGGGCCTGACCAGCTTTGCCGTTCAGGCCGCCGACCTGTTAACCATTTACCAGCAAGCGCTGGAAAACGATCCCCAGTATCGCGCCGCCGAGGCCGATTACAAAGCCAACCAGGAGGCCAAGTCCCAGGGCTGGGCACCCTTGCTGCCGCAAATCAATCTCTCGGGCAGTGTTGGCCAGACCAGCACCGATGTCCTGGCATACCCGGCCGACCCGACTCGCGAAGGTCAGACCGATTACGACAACACGACTTACAGCCTGACGCTGAACCAGACCATCTATCAACACGAGTATTACGTGCAGCTGCGCCAGGCCGACGCCCAGGTCGCCCGGGCTGAAGCCAACTTTCAGAATGCACGGCTGGAGCTGATGGTCCGTGTGGCGGAGACCTATTTTCAGTACCTGGGTGCGGTCGACAACCTGACCTTTGCTCGCGCCGAAAAGAAGGCGATCCAACAGCAACTCAACCAGACCAAGCAGCGCTTCAATGTGGGGCTGACCGCGATTACCGACGTATACGAAGCCCAGGCACGTTATGACCAGGCCAACGCGGCAACCATCAGCGCGGAGAACCTGCTGGCCGTGGCACGTGAAAACCTGCGCGAGATCACCGGGATGACGTATGAGGACGTTGCCGAACTGGGTAAAGACAGTCCGTTGCTGCGTCCGAATCCGGAAAATGTGGATCAATGGGTCAAAATCGCGCTGGAACACAGTCTCAGCCTGATTGCCGCCAGCAAGACCCGCAAAATTGCCCAGGAAGAAGTCAACCGGGTGCGAGCCGGGCATTACCCGTCACTCGACCTGGTGGCCGATCATACCTATAGCGATGTTCAGGGCGGCCTGTTCGGAGCGCGGGAAACCGAAGACACGTCCGTGGCATTGCAGTTGAATATTCCCCTCTATGCGGGCGGATCGGTATCTTCACGCACCCGTGAAGCAGCAGCCCGGTATATGCAATCCAAGGAACAGTACGAGCAGGAGCGCCGCGCCATCGAGCGCCAGATCCGCAGTTCCTACCTGAACGTGATCTCCAATATCAGCCAGGTGAAGGCATTTGCCCAGGCGCTGGAATCCAGTCGCACCGCGCTTCAAGCGACTGAAGCCGGTTTCGAAGTCGGCACACGTACCGCGGTGGATGTGCTCGACTCACAACAGGAACTCTATCGCTCGGAACGGGATTACGCGAAGGCCCGTTATACCTATATCCTGGAATCCTTCCGCCTTAGACAGGCCGCCGGGATCCTCGCCGAACGGGACATCAAGGTCGTCAACACCTGGCTGAAATGAACCCGGGCATGCGTCAGCCTCCACTGCTGTGCGAAGCGGCCACCAGCCAGCTGGTGGTGATCGACATCCAGGAAAAACTCGCCGCGGCCATGAAGCCCGAAGTTCGCGAACAGGTGCTAAAAAACACCGCCATCCTGTGCGAGGCGGCCAACAATCTGAACATACCGATCGTTCGCACCGAGCAATATCCCAAGGGCCTGGGCCCGACCGAACAGCAGGTGGCGCAGCATCTGAATCATCCCGCGATCGAGAAAACCTGTTTCTCCTGTTACCGCTCACCCGACTTTGTCGAAAAACTGGCAGAGCATTCCCGGCGCCAGGTCCTGCTGACCGGCATGGAAAGTCATGTGTGCGTGATGCAGACTGCCGCGCAACTGAGCGAACATGGTTACCAGGTATTCGTCGTGCAGGACGCCGTCTGTTCGCGGCGCAAGCAGCATCACAAGAACGCCCTGGCCCGGCTGCGCCAGGCTGGTATCCAGGTGATCATGACCGAATCGGCGCTGTTCGAATGGCTGCGTGATGCCAAACATGAACAGTTTCGCGAACTGTCGAAACTGATTCGCTGATAGCCGGCACTGATTGGGGTATGATTTACCTCACATCCATCAATATCACCAACCATGCCCCGCAACGATAATCCGTTTCCGTATCGCGATTTCCTGCATCCAAAGTACTGGCCTACGTGGCTGGGGATCGGTTTGTGGTGGCTGATCATTCAATTACCCTATCCGGTCCTGGTCGTCCTTGGCACGGGCATCGGCTGGATCGGCTTTGCCCTGATGCCGGGTCGGCGACGCATTACCCGCACCAACCTGCGCCTCTGTTTTCCCGATCTCGACGACAAACAGATTCGTCGGCTGATGCGCAGGAACTTCATATCTTCGACCCTGGCGCTGCTCGAGTCGGGACTGGCCTGGTGGGCATCGGATCGGCGAATGATGAAACTGTATCGCATCGAGGGACTCGAACACCTGGCCAAAGCCGAGGCACAAGGCAAGGGTGTCCTGTTGCTGGGTGGCCATTACACCACGCTGGAAATCAGCGGCCGGTTTCTCGCCTATCATATGGATAATCTGCGTCCAACCTACAAGCGCGCGCACAACAAGCTGTTCGAGGCAGTGATGGTTTATTCGCGGCGCAACATGACCGGCGGCCTGATACCCAGTCGCGACATGCGTGCCATCCTGCGCAATCTGAAAGATAAACGTGCAGTGTGGTACGCCCCGGACCAGGACTTCGGTATGACCAGCGCCGTGTTTGCACCGTTCATGGGTGTGCAGACCGCGACCCTGACCCTGACGGCACGTATTGCCAAATCTTCCGGTGCACCAATGCTGCCGTTTTACTCCGAGCGGTTGCCGGGCACGAAGGGCTACCTGGTTCGCTTTGGGCCGATCGTGGAAGACTTTCCCACCAACGATGACGTGCACGATGCAACAGTGGTCAACCAGGTTATCGAGAAACAGGTACAACGCACACCCGAACAATACCTCTGGGGACACCGGCGTTTCAAAACCCGCCCCTGGGGTGAGCCGCAGTTATACAAGCCGCGACGCGGTAAAGAGCTGCGACGCTACAGCCTGGCGCTGCTGTTGCTGGCTCTGCCGGCTGTGCTGTATACCGCCTGGACTGCTATACGCAACCGGGACAAACGTTACCTGCTTGAAAGACTCGGCCTCGGGCAGGGGGACATTCGTGCAGATATTTATCTGCACGCCGCTTCCATCGGAGAGATCAACGCGGCCCTGCCGTTATTACGCCTGATTCACGAGTACTACCCCGAACGCAAGGTTCTGGTCTCCGTTAACACACCCAGTGGCCGACAGACTGCAGAAAAACAACTGGGTGATGCGGTTCGCTACAGCTACCTGCCGATTGACTGGCAGTGGGCCGTGGCACGCCACATGCGCCGCATCAAACCGCGCTGCGTGTTGATCATGGAAACCGAACTTTGGCCCAACCTGTATGAATACTGTTACCACCACGGCATTCCCAGCGTTGTTATCAATGGCCGGTTGTCAGGCCGTTCTCTGCGTGCCCCGAAGCTGGTGCGCAGATGGCAGGGCCGTACAATCGAGTATGCCTATGCCATCCTCGCCCGCTCGACAAAAGACGCAAGGGAATTTCAGAAACAGGGCGGCCAACAAATCATCGAGATCGGTAACATCAAGTATGCAGCCAGCACCACTGCCAAAACACCGGCCATGGATCTCGGCCGGCCTTACATACTGGCTGCTTCAACCCGTGACGGCGAGGAACGCTTGCTGGTCGAAGCCTGGCTAAAACTTCAATCGCCGCGGCCATTGCTGGTCATCGTCCCGCGGCATATTCGACGACGAGATGCCATTCTGGATGATCTGAAACAATTCAATTTGCAGATCGCGGTGCGCAGTCATAGTCAACCTGTTAATGAACAGACTGATGTCTATCTGGCAGATACATTTGGTGAACTTGGTACTT
Organism: Thiohalophilus sp.; assembly: GCA_050116795.1. Lineage (GTDB taxonomy): Bacteria > Pseudomonadota > Gammaproteobacteria > UBA6429 > Thiohalophilaceae > Thiohalophilus. The sequence goes on along the minus strand of JASFNY010000149.1, from coordinate 695 downwards.
TTATCGCTGGCGCAGAATTCGTGCTCATGGGCGGTTCGTTCAAACCGTTTGGTGGACAGAACCTGCTGGAAGCGGCGCGGGTCGGCAAGGCGGTGATTGTCGGACCTCATATGGAGAACTTCCAGGCTGAAACAACAGATCTGCTGGCAGCTGATGGAGCTATCCAGGCAAGCGAACCACAGGCGCTGCTACCGACCATCCGGGAGTTGCTCGATTCCCCTCAGAGAGTCGCGCAACTGGGTGAAAACGGTCGCAAGCTGATTGAAAATAATCGTGACATGGCCGAACGTTATTTGCACGAGCTGGAGCGATTGTGCCCGACCACGTTCAATAATCAGGCCTGAGTCGCTTGATAGCCTGTCAGCAGGTGCTGCCAGTCTGAGTCTTCGAAGTAAAACTTCGCATTTGCCCGTTTGAGTTTTTCCAATGAACGTCGCAGACGTTTGAGGTTGCGCTGCTGCCAGCTACGACGTTTTCCCTTGAAAGTGCCCCGATCGAAATCGATCAGGTAAAACTTTTCATCCGAATCGAGCATGATGTTATTGGCGTTGAGATCGGCATGATAGACTCCCTGTTCATGAAAGCGACGAATTAATTGTCCAATCGCCTGCCAACGCGTTGCCTCGAATGGCGCGATAACCAGCAACTGGGCGACTGTACGCGCATCGCCAATTCTCCGCGTCATGATATCGGCC
>JASFNY010000148.1:0-5419 GCA_050116795.1 Thiohalophilus sp. | reverse complement strand
AATGCGGCCTGTGAACAGGCCTGTCCCATGCGCCTAAAACCCCGCAGCATCAAGCGCCATATGTTTACCTGTACTGAATGTGCCCAGTGTCTGCTGGCCTGCGAACAGGTGCAGGCCGGTGGGCCAGGCAACAGTGGCAAGGTTCAGACACCGTTGTTGCAGTGGGTCAAAAATGAATGTGCGAAAGATGTTTCCGAGCGGGACTTCGGCATCAAGCCCAACGTGCCGACAGAGTGCTATCGGCGTTGAAAGAGCTATAACGCAGAGGCGCAAAGACGCAAAGGGGCACAGAGGAAAATAAAAAAGTCTCTGGAACATTGTTTTACTCTGATCTTTGGGATGAGTAAATCAATAGTTAACGAGTAAAAAACTTATGTATATACCGAATACACAATCAATATCATTTTATTCTCTGCGCCTTTGCGCCTCTGCGTTGAGATATTAATTAATTATGGAAGAATTTGTCGGCAAACTCTGGCACCGTTTTATTACCCGCTCGGCACAGCAGAGTTATCCTGCCGAGGCAGTGCAGTTGTCGGAGTTGCACAAGACTATCGGCATTTTTTTCCGGGCCTCGGGGGGCGAAGCCGGATTGCGGATTGAAGCCACCAGTGCCACCGAACATGCGGGAAGGCGCAGCCTGCTGCAACGTATTGCCGGCAGTGGTGACAAGGTTGAATTGTGTTGGCGCAATCGAGAATCGCTCTATCTTCCGGCCCGGATTGACGCCTATCCCCGACGCTCCCTGAATCGTGATCTCTATTTATGGCTGGCGGCGCTGGCCGCAGAGTCCGCCCCTCGGTCACAGAGCAACTGGTTTGTCGATAACCAATGGTTGAGTAACAAGGTGCTCAGGCATTACCCGGGTATGCAATCCCGTTATGCAAGACTGGTGGAGGCGGAACTCGCCCGCAGGTCTGAACCTTCAAAACTGCCGACAGACGAAGCGGATCAGGAGCGTGCTATCCAGGCGGCGTTGCGAAATCCGGGCCAGGTTGCCGGTCTGCCACAGGCGGGGAAGGCGCCGCAGCCGGTACTGCTATGGTTGCACCCGGCCCCGCCGCAGTCGGTGGATCGTCGCAGCCAGGCGCCGCAAGCAGAAAATGATCCTCATGCTGGTGGAGAAGTGGAACAGCTGGATGACAGTCGTCGGCACCATGCAGAGCGGGTTGATATGCCGGATGGCGATCGGGGACTGGTGCTGGACCGTTTCGAAAACATTCTGAGCTGGGCCGAGTACATCAATGTCGATCGCAGTACCGATGAGGATGACGATATCGAGGATGCACAACAGACTCTGGATGATATGGAGGTGGTCAGTATTGCTCGGGACAGTAAAAGTGCCAGCAAGAAACTGCGTTTCGATCTGGATTTGCCAGGCCAGGAGGATGATGACCGACAGATAGGCGAGGGCATATTGCTGCCGGAATGGGATTACCGCAAGCAGCAATGGCTGCCTGATCATTGTTGTATCCAGCCAATGATCGCCAGTGACACCGATGCCTGTGATCTGCCATTGCACCTGGCGGTAACTGCCCGGCGATTGAAAAGCCAGTTCGAATCACTGGTACCGCAACGGATCTGGTTTAACCAGCAAACTGACGGTAGTGAGATCGACCTGCATGCCTACCTGGATCATTCCAGCGAACGTCTGCGTGGGCAGGCAGTGGCAGAACAACGTCTGTATCGGGATTTCCGTGGCGGACGCCGTGATATGGCATGTTTGTTACTGGCTGATCTTTCCTTGTCCACCGATACCTGGGTCAATAATGATTCCCGGGTGATTGACATTATTCGTGACAGCCTGATGTTGTTCTCTGAAGCTCTCTCATCCAGCGGTGATCGTTTTGCTATTTACGGGTTCTCATCGCGTTATCGTGATCATGTACGTTTTCATAGCATAAAGACTTTTTCCGAAAAGCATGATGCCGGTGTTAGGGGTCGAATTAATGTTATCAAGCCCGGTTTTTATACCCGTATGGGCGCGGCGATACGTCAGGCCAGCCGCGTGCTTGGAAAACAGACAGCACATGATCAACTATTGCTGATCCTGACCGATGGTAAGCCCAATGACCTGGATCATTATGAAGGGCGTTATGGCATCGAAGATACCCGCATGGCCATCATCGAGGCGCGCAAGCTGGGTATTCAGCCGTTTTGTGTCACTATTGATGAGAAGGCTAATGATTATCTTCCGTATATTTTCGGTAATGATGCTTTTGTGGTTATTCGAAAACCGGCCGAATTACCACGTGATTTGCCTTTGCTATATGCCCGTATCACGCAGAATGCTGTCTGACTTCATTTCCGCCAAAGCTAAAGAATCTTATACGGTAGAAACATCTATATTTTTCTGAGTTCAAAAAAAACCGGGTTTTAAACAAGACACGATGTTGACCTGTATCAAGGAGACATTTTCGAGAATCTGACTACACTGTTTAAAAGTGTGGGGATATGGCCCATGTAATACTCAACACCGGAGCAAGTATTGCTGACAAATATCAGAAAAGGAATTGTCGTAAGCCTGTTACTGGTGCTGAGCGGTCCACTCTGGGCAGATAATGTCTCATTCGGGCTGGACGAGTTGCGGGATTTATTCCCGGTTGCTGATCACCTCGTCAAGCCCGAGAAAATATCGCCGCTGGTAAAGGTGTACCGCGGTGATGTACTGCTTGGATATGCCTATGTCACCACCGATGTAATACGAATCCCCGCCTACTCCGGCAAACCTATCGACACGCTGGTCGCACTGGATACCAGGGGAGAAATCCGCGGTGTACGTATTCTCAGTCATGAGGAACCGATCCTGGTCATCGGTATTTCGGATCAGCACCTGCAGCACTTTCTCGATCAATATGAGGGTAAAACGATCGGTGATCGGTTGCAGATTGGCGGGCGATCCCGGCATGGTTCAAAGGTACTGGACGGTATCAGCGGCGCAACTATTACGGTAATGGTTCTTAATGCCAGTATCACCCGCTCTTTGCAGAAGGCCAGGGAGGTCTTGGAAGAGGAGCAAGCGGATCATACCGGCAATACTGTGGACAATGAGTCCGGACCGATCTGGATTCAGGTATGGCAGGATCGCCTGTTCCGGATTGTCGTTCTGGTGACCGGACTCACGGTACTGTTGTTCATCCTGTTTTTGCAGGACTGGCTGGCCCGGCATCCAGTACTGTTACAGCGATTGCGCACCGGATTTTTGCTCTATACCGTGGTCTTCATCGGCTGGTATTCACTGGCACAACTGTCCATCGTCAACGTTCTCACTTTTGTTCGTTCACTGATACACCAATTCAGCTGGGAGAGTTTTCTCATCGATCCATCTATGTTCATTCTCTGGTCATTTGTTGCGATGACGATTTTGCTGTGGGGTCGTGGAGTTTATTGTGGCTGGTTATGTCCTTTTGGTGCATTGCAGGAGTTCGTCTTCCGCATTGGCAGGGGCCTGAAGATACCTTCCTTCGAGTTCCCCGAGGTGGTCCATGAGCGGCTGTGGGCCATTAAATACATCATTCTGATCGGGCTGTTTGGATTGTCGTTGCACTCGATGCCCATGGCTGAGACCTACGCCGAGGTGGAGCCGTTTAAAACCGCGATTACGCTGCGCTTTCAGCGCGAATGGGGTTTTGTCTTTTATGCCGCACTGATGCTGCTGGTCAGCCTGTTCAACCGCAAGTTCTTCTGTCGCTATGTGTGTCCGCTGGGAGCCGCATTGACGATCCCTTCCCGGTTCCGGATTTTCGACTGGCTCAGGCGACGCAAGGAATGCGGCCATCCGTGCCAGATCTGCCGCAACGAATGCGAAGTCGGCGCGATTCGTACCACAGGCGAGATCATTGACAGTGAGTGTCACTATTGCCTCGATTGCCAGGTAACCTACTGGAATAGTGAAAAATGTCCTCCGCTGGTGGACAAGCGACGCCGTCAGGAGCGATACCGGCAGGATACGCGAGGCGCCACGGTCAAGGTGACGCCCCCTGATCCCCCGACTTGAGACCGAACCGACAGTGACACGACTGATCCTCTTCATCGGCGAAGCGCACGCCTGATTAAAGCCCGGTATTCGGGTCGATCCTGCGCCGAGTCAATATTTGCGATTAATAAAATTAATTGCTGCTTGCAAAGTATGAATGGCGAACTAGCCTTGATCTTTATGAAAAAGATGATGACTTGACTGATTTGATCAACATCAAGGCGTGCTTGTTGTAGAGGTAATACAAAAATAGTGACCCAAATTATTACCAGGAGGGGACGACAATGAAATCTCTCAACACTGGCAAAGCTGTTGCCACTATCTGTGCAGCATTTGCTTTGTCTATCACAGCAGTTCCGCTGTGGGCGGCAACGGACAGCGGCCATCCCGGGACACCCGAGGAAGAGCTGCGTTACAAGGGTGCGCCGGTTCCGGAAACATCGACCGAGGATACCCGCAGTGCCACGGGACCGGCCATGACCGAACAGGAGTTCAAACGCGCCAAGCAGATTTATTTCGAGCGTTGTGCCGGTTGCCATGGCGTACTGCGTAAAGGTGCTACCGGCAAACCGTTGACCCCGGATATCACCCGCAAGAAGGGTACCGAATACCTCAAAGCGTTCATCAATTACGGCTCTCCGGCGGGGATGCCAAACTGGGGGACCTCCGGCGAGCTGAGCGATAAAGAAGTCGACATGATGGCGCGCTTCCTGCAGCAGGAACCGCCGACTCCACCCGAGTTTAGTCTGGCCGATATGAAGGCTACCTGGAAGGTGATTGTGCCGCCGGAAAAACGGCCGAAGAAAAAGATGAACAGCTATAACATCGATAATATCTTTTCAGTAACACTGCGGGATGCCGGCCAGGTGGCACTGATCGATGGCGATAGCAAGAAGATCATCAGCACCATCGATACAGGCTATGCGGTACACATTTCGCGTCTTTCCCACTCCGGTCGTTACATCTACGTGATCGGTCGCGATGCCAAGATTAACCTGATCGACCTGTGGATGAAAAAGCCGCAAAGCGTGGCCGAGATCAAGGTCGGTATGGAAGCCCGCTCGGTGGAAACTTCCAAGTACAAGGGCTATGAAGACAAGTATGCGATCGCCGGAACCTACTGGCCTCCGCAGTTCGTGATCATGGAAGGTGATACCCTGGAGCCGAAAAAAATTGTCGCTACCCGTGGCATGACCGTGGATACCCAGGAATATCATCCCGAACCCCGGGTTGCCGCCATCGTGGCTTCGCATGAGAAACCGGAGTTCATTGTCAACGTCAAGGAAACCGGCAAGATCCTGATGGTTAATTACGAGGATCTGGATAACCTGCAGATCACCAGTATCGATGCTGCCCGTTTCCTGCATGACGGTGGTTGGGATGCGACGCAGCGTTATTTCCTGACGGCGGCCAACAACTCCGACAAAATTGCTGTGGTTGATT
>JASFNY010000147.1:0-5421 GCA_050116795.1 Thiohalophilus sp. | reverse complement strand
GCTCGGCATAGGCCGGATCATCTTTTAATAATTCGCCATATTCCTTGACCATGGTTCCACAGCCACTGGCAGTAATCACAATCGCCTCGGCACCTTCCTCGATGTGCGGCCACCAGGCGGCTACGTTGTTGCGCATGAAATCCAGACCCTCTTCTGCGGCCGACAGATGGTGGCTCACCGCGCCGCAGCAACCGGCCCTTTCAACACTGATCAACTCGATACCAAGTCTGTCCAGTACACGCGCGGCGGCAGCATTGGTGTTGGGTGTAGAAACACTTTGTACGCAACCTTCGAGGATCAACATCTTGCGTGAATGGTTTGCAGACGGCCTGGCGATCGGTTGTTGCAGTGTCGGGACCTTGTTGCGCAGACTGGCGGGCATGAACTTTTTTAACAGGTTCCCTGCTTTGACCAGAGGCGCAAAGCGCCGTGGATAGGGTACCAGCTTGCGTAATGCCCAGCGCTGCAAGGATTCGAACCTGCTGCGCGAAACTTTTTCTTCCACCAGTTCGCGACCAATCTCAACCAGCCGGCCGTAACGCACCCCGGAAGGACAGGTGGTTTCACAGGCACGGCAGGTCAAACAACGATCCAGGTGCAGCTGGGTCTTGTGACTGACGCTGTTGTTCTCCAGCAGCTGTTTGATCAGGTAGATGCGCCCGCGCGGACCATCCAGCTCATCTCCCAGTAACTGATAGGTGGGGCAGGTCGCGGTACAGAAACCGCAATGCACGCAAGCGCGCAGGATATCGTTGGCTTCCTTACCCCGGGAAGTAGCAAGAAACTCCTGGCTGATGTTGGTCTGCATACGCGATCAAATCCCTCTGTACATTCGACCGGGATTAAAAATACCTTTCGGATCGAAAGCCTGCTTCAGATTGCGATGCAGTTTCATCAGGCTGTCGGGCAAGGGATGGAAAACATCCTGTTCATTCTGTTGATAGCGATACAACGTGGCGTGGCCGCCGGTATGCTCCACCGCCTTGCGAACCTGGCCTGCCGGCATGTCACTGACCAGCCAGCGCTGTGCACCGTTCCATTCATACAGCCATTTGCCCTCGAGTTTCAGTGGCGGAGTGTTGGATGCCAGCGACAAGCGCCACAGGGGTTTACTGCTGCTGAAGAATGCATGTTGCTGTTCCTTGAGCTTGTTCCACCAGGTCTTGCTGGGCGGGACCTCCTCGCCACCGATAATCTTGCGGGCCGCCTTGATAGTCCCTTCGGTACCGGACAGGCGCACATATAAAGAGGCGCCGTCGTAGCAGGTCGCGGAAATCGGCAGGGACTGTTGCGCCCACTGGTTCATGCGTTCGATGGCCGTCGCTTCGGAACACTCCTGGGCCACAGTCTGTTCACTTTCAGGGCGCGGCAGAATCTTGAGTGATACTTCCAGCAGTACTCCCAGTGTCCCCAGCGCACCGGCCATCAGCCGCGACACATCGTAACCTGCCACGTTTTTCATCACCTCGCCGCCAAACTGCAATATCTCGCCCTTGCCGTTGAGCAGCTTGCAGCCGAGTACGTAATCGCGAGCCGAACCGGCCGAAGCACGGCGCGGCCCGGAGAGATTGCAGGCGATGGTGCCGCCAAGCGTCGCACTTTCGCCAAAGTATGGCGGTTCAAAAGCCAGCATCTGGCTTTCCTCGGCCAGGGCCTGTTCTATCTCGCGCAAGGGTGTACCGCTGCGAGCAGTCAGCACCAGTTCAGTCGGTTCATAACTCAAAATACCGGTGTGCCCGCCCAGTTCCAGCGGTGTACCTGTCACATGCTGACCGTAAAACGCCTTGGTGTCGCCGCCACGAATGATCAGCGGCCGCTCGAATTTCAGTGCCTTTTGCACCTGTTCCTGCAACTGCGAACTGAGATCGGTCATCGAATCAGAACCGCTCCAGATCCGGGAACGGCAATTCACCGTGATGGACGTGCATGGCACCAAACTCGGCACAACGATGCAGGGTGGGAACCGCCTTGCCGGGATTGAGTAAGCCTTTCGGGTCGAAGGCGTTTTTGATCGCATGGAACTGGATCAGTTCCATGGGCTCGAACTGGACACACATCTGGTTGATCTTCTCCATACCTACACCGTGCTCACCGGTGATGGTGCCACCAACCTCAACACATAACTCAAGGATCTTTCCACCGAACTCCTCGGTGCGTTCCAGCTCGCCGGGCTTGTTGGCATCGTAAAGAATCAGTGGATGCAGGTTACCATCGCCGGCATGAAACACGTTGGCCACCGGCAAATCGTATTCCTTCGACAGCTCCGCTATCTTGCGCAGTACTTCAGGCAGATGTTTGCGTGGAATAGTGCCGTCCATGCAGTAATAATCCGGCGAGATACGTCCGACCGCCGGGAACGCTGCCTTGCGTCCCTTCCAGAAAGTGGCGCGTTCGTTATCGTCACGTGCGGTGCGCACCTCGGTGGCACCGCTATGATTGAGTATCTCGCGTACCTCATAAACATGCGCCGATACTTCTTCATTGGTGCCATCCAGTTCGCATAATAAAATCGCCTCGGCCCCGACCGGATAACCGGCGTGGACGAAATCTTCGGCCGCCTGGATGGCCAACCGGTCCATCATCTCCAGGCCGGCGGGAATAATACCGGCCGAAATAATATTGCCGACCGCCTGACCTGCCTTGACCACATCATCAAAGGCCGCCAGTATCACCTGGGCACGATCCGGCCTGGGCAGTAACTTTACAGTTACCTCGACAATCACCCCGAGCATACCTTCCGAACCGGTCATCAGCGCCAGCAAATCATAGCCGGCCGCATCCAGACCGCTGCCACCGATCGTCAGCAGCTCACCGTCGATGGTCACCACTTTCAGTTGCTGGATGTTATGCACGGTCAGGCCATATTTGAGGCAGTGCACACCACCCGCGTTCTCGGCAACATTGCCACCGATGCTGCAGGCGATCTGCGATGAAGGATCGGGCGCATAGTAAAGTCCGTATTGCGCCACCGCTTCTGAAATAGCCAGGTTACGAACACCCGGTTGTACTCGTGCGATACGCTGCTGCGGAATAATTTCCATGATCTTATTGAAACGCGCCAGACTCAGCAGTACACCCTGTTCATGCGGCAGTGCTCCGCCGGAAAGCCCGGTGCCGGCACCTCGCGCCACGACAGGAACATCAAACTCGCTACACAGCTTCAAAACTGTTTGTACCTGCGCGATGGTATCGGGCAACACGACAACCAGTGGCAGCTTGCGATAGGCGGACAGTCCATCGCATTCATAAGGCCGCAGATCCTCTTCGCTATAGAGCACCTGTGCCACCGGCAACAGCCCTTTTAACCGGCGAATCAGTTTTTCACGCGTGTTCGGGGAAACTGTCTGTGGAGCGGTCACTGCCATAGAGGTTCGTCAATCCGGGCAAGGGGAAACATCCCTTGCCATGTCAGGTTATAAGACGGGTAATACGCCATTTTAACCCTGTTCCTGCGGCAGCGAAACAACGCTCATCACGAAGTATCGGTCCTAAATGCATTACTATTCCCGCCTTGATGATGGTGTCATTAATGCGAATTGGTTAACATGACTGTCCAATAATAATTAGCGTCCCGGGGGGAACCATGTTCGAGGATGTCACCAATTACCTGATCGCCGGCGGGCTGCTGGCCGGCATAATCTACGGCCTGATCGTCAGGCATTTCGACCTGGATATGATGCACGCGGTACGCGGTGTGTTCCGTGAGCGCAACCATAGCCAATTACTGGCCGTGGCGACCGCCATGCTGGTGGCCATCATCGGCACCTATCTCCTGGAAGCGACCGACACGGTCGATGTGGCGGCCTCGTATTATCGCAACGGCCAGTTCGACTGGCTGGGCGTGCTGCTGGGTGGCGCCCTGTTCGGTATCGGCGCGAGCCTCGCGGGCCATGATGCGTCGCGGGTCTTCGTCAACGCCGGTGGAGGCGATCTGCGCGCGCTGCTGGTGCTGGCAGTATTCATCGTCTTCGCCACCATCACACAGTTCGGGCTGCTGGAACCGGTCCGTCTCTGGCTGACCCGCATGACGGCAACCGATTTGCCCGGCGGTGATGCCGGCCTGGCCCCCCTGGTCGGCATGCCCGGCTGGCTGGCGCTGCTGATCGTCGGTGGGGCCCTGGCAGCCTATATCGTTCTGCACTGGAAACGTGGCGGACGAATTCAGCTGGTCGGGGCGGGTGTCATCATCGGTCTGATCGTGGTGGCCAGCTGGTATGTGACCGGGGTACTGGCCTTTGATATGTTCAATCCCAAAGCCCCCTCGGGAATCACCGCTTCCGGGCCCATGTCGCGGATCGGTATGCTGACGATCGCCGGGGATACTCCAAAACTCTCCTATGCCATCTCCTACGTTATCGGGCTGGCTGCCATTGGCTTCGTCTATACCGTAGTCCGGGGCCAGTTCCGATTCCGGGTGGTACCTGTCGGCAAGGTCGCCAGCTCGGCGTTCGGCGCGGCACTGATGGGGATAGGTGCCACCGTCGCCTATGGCTGCAACGTTGGCCAGGGCCTGACCGGCTTCTCCACCCTGTCGCTGGAATCCCTGCTGGCCGTCATCGGCATGTTCTTCGGCGTGATGATCGCCACCCAAAAACGCTGGGACTAGTTCGTGCTCCCTGAATAACCGGGCACGGGGTGATGTTTTCCCCAGCACGAATCGGCTATCATTGGCCCTCGACTCATAGATAAATATCGATAGGTCTGGATAGCCAATGCTCTCAGGTTGCGATGCCCTCAAACGGCTGCGCGAAGGTAATGAACGTTTTACCGCCAATGTCCGCAGTGTCGAATCTCTGCTGAGTTTCACCCAGCGGGCCGATCTGGCCAAGGGCGAGCAGGAACCCCTGGCCATCATCCTGGGCTGTTCTGACTCGCGCGCACCCGCCGAGCTGCTCTTCGATCAGGGCCTCGGTGATCTGTTCGTGATCCGCGTGGCCGGCAACATCGTGGCCCCTTCACAGGTGGGCAGCGTGGAATTCGCCGCCGAACGCTACGGCACCAAACTGGTGGTGGTGCTGGGGCACTCCAATTGCGGCGCCATCACCACGACTATCGAGGAAATGCGACGACCGACCGAGAACCAGTCGCCCAATCTGCATTCCATCGTGAGCCGGGTCAGTCCGGCGATTCAAAACGTGCTTGAACTCAGTCCGGAACTGCCTCAAGACGAACTGGTCAGCAAGGCCATGCGTGCCAATGTCCGCGCTTCATGTGATCACCTGCGACACGGTTCGGCCATACTCGAGGAACTGATCGCCAATCATGGTCTGCTGGTTGTGGGAGCCGAGTATTGCCTGGAAACCGGCAAGGTCGAGTTTTTCGACGGTGTCCCGGCGGAGTGTGCGTAACAACAAACGCAATGTGATCGGAACATTACCTATCGCAGCCGGCTATTTCACCTGACATCGACAAAAATTCCCC